>NZ_JAEPRP010000005.1:85364-94776 GCF_016652895.1 Ensifer sp. SSB1 | reverse complement strand
ACATTTCGGCGTCGATCCACACGAGATCGACATCTGGATGGGCACGTTGTCAAAAACCACGTCGAGCTGCGGCGGCTACATCGCCGGCAGCGAAGCGCTGGTCGAGGTGCTGAAGGCATCCGCAGGCGGCTTCGTTTACAGCGTCGGCCTCGCGCCCGTGCTGGCGGCCGCAGCAACCGCGAGCCTCGACGTACTGGAACGCGAACCGGCGCGGACAGCAGCGTTGCGCCGCAACGGTGCCCTGTTCCTGAAGCTTGCCAAGGAAGCGGGCCTCGACACAGGCCTTAGCAGCGGCTTTTCCGTTGTCCCGGTTCTGGTTGGGGATTCCCTGCGCGCTGTTCAGCTTTCGAATGACCTGCTTGCCGAAGGTGTCAATGCGCTGCCAATCATCCACCCGGCTGTGCCCGAGGGGCTCGCGCGCCTGCGCTTCTTCATCACCAGCGACCACACGGAAGAACAGATCCGCCGGACGGTGACTTTGACCGCGGAACGGCTGACAGACCTCACCGAACGAAACTTCGGACTGGGCGGCATCGACATCGATCAGATGATGAAGGCACTCTCGGCGCGCTAAGAGCCATCCACGTGTGCGGCCGCGTTGCATTCGCGCAAAACCGGACGCAAGCCCGCTTGGCGCCTTCCCGGAATTTGCTCTAGGGTGGAACATCAGCATGACGCATGTGATCATCACCGGTGGCTCAAGCGGTATCGGATTTTCGGTCGCATCGATCTATGCGGCGCGCGGGGCGCGTGTCTCGCTGATCGCCCGTTCCCGCGATCTTCTGGAACAAGCACAAGCGAAGCTGGCAACGTCCAGCGGCGGCAGTGCCGGCAATATCAGGATCGAAGCTGCCGATGTCGCTGCGGAAAACGACGTCGAGGCGGCGGTCCTAAGGTGCGAACAGGCCTTCGGACCCTGCGACATCCTCGTGACATCGGCAGGCATCGTCGAGCCCGGCCGTTTCGAGGAGCTCGACAGCGTTTCGTTCCGCCGCCAGATGGACACCAACTTCTCCGGTACCGTGCATGCGGTCCGCTCCGTCTATGACGGCATGAAGCGACGCGGACGCGGTCGGATCATGATGATCTCGTCCGGTGCCGGCCTCATCGGCATCTACGGCTATTCTGCCTATTGCGCGTCGAAGTTCGCGTTGCACGGCTTCGCCCAGGCGCTGCGCTCGGAAGCCCGCAGCCACGGCGTCAGTGTTTCTGTGTGTTTTCCTCCGGATACGGAGACGCCGCAGTTTCAGCGTGAGCTTGCCAGCCGCCCACCGGAGGCCGCCATCATCATGGGCACCGTCCGTCCCTGGCCGGCGAACGCAGTGGCGAAGACAATTGCCAAGGGAATCGACCGGGGACGGTTCGAAGTCTACTTCGGTACGACGCTCTTTCTCCTCGGCCGCTTCGCGCCGGCCATCCGCCCGTTGCTTAACTGGTGGTTCGACAGGGCGATCGCGCGTGGCAGCAACACCGCGACGCATAATAGTGGAGTGTCTGAGCGCCAGACCTGACTGCGCTTGTACGTCCAGGCGATAAGATCTAAGTGTCGGGCGGACGCTGTGCCGCATGAAGCGGCTTCGGCCGGCATGAAGACATGAAGGTTTCCGCTTGGCGTTGCTTCCCTTTCAGCTGCACGACTACCCAAGAACACTGACGCTCTGTTGTTACGTGCTGTCCTGTGCGGTGATCTTCTTTACCGACCGCTTTGCGCTGCCGAAGCGGGAGCGGCGCGCCCACCCGTCGCCGTTCGGGCGGACGCAGGATGTGATCGACGCGCTTGCCCGCCTGCCGGTCATCGCGCTGGTCTTTGCCGGCTTCTTCGCCGGCTCCTGGCGGCCGCTCTATGCCGCGGCCGGTACGATGAGCTTCTTCATCATCTTCACCGGCATTTCCCGCGCCAAGTTCAAGTTCATCCGCGAGCCGCTGATCTTCTCCGACATCGCGCTCGTCGTGGACGTCTTCAAGTACAAGACGATTTTCTACGCGAGTTCGCTGAACGTCGTCTTCTGGACCGTCGCCTTTCTCTATGTCTTCGGCGTTTCCGGCCTCTACATGTATTTCGAGCCGGCGGTCTTGCCCGATCGTGGCAAACTGTTCTGGATCCTGATGATGCTCGGCATCGCCTACGGTCCATGGCTGCTGTTGTTCTACGGCCCGGTCAACCGCCCGACGGCGGCGCTGGTGCAAAGACTGCTGAAGGTGCTCGACGTCAAGATGAACACGGTGCGCTTCGGCACCTTCGGCTCGGTCGTTTTCCGCTTCATCGTCTGGCTTGGCGTGCGGCGCGAAAAGATCGTCGCCGAACTCTCCGAGATCGTCCGCGCGGCCGTGCATGATCTGATCGGAGACGACGGCTCGCCTCTGATCGTGGTCTGGCAATCGGAATCCTTCATCGACATGCGGCACTTCGGCGTCGGCACGCTCAACATGCCGACCTTGGACCGGCTGCGGCGCGAGGCGGTGCAATGGGGCCGGCTCAGTAGCGTCTTTGAAGGCGGCTATACGCTGCGCACGGAGTTCGCCGTCATCAGCGGTCTCGTGCCTGACGACATCCATGTCGATGCCAGCTACCCCTATCTCAGGGCCTCGCACTATGCCGACGTGGTCTGGCCGGGGAAGATGAAGCGTGCCGGTTGGAACACGCATTTCATCCATCCCTATGACCGCACCTTCTTCCTCCGCCACAAGGCGATGCCGCAGCTCGGCTTTTCCAAGCTGACGATGCTCGACGGCTTCGACCATCGGCCCGAAAGAGACGGGCCTTACGTCTCCGACGAGAAACTCGCAGCAAAGGTGATCGACGCCTGCGAAGAACTGCCTGAGGACGAAAGCGGTTTCATCTTCGTTGCGTCCATGGCCAATCACGGCCCATGGGAGCCGGGCCGCGTCGACGATCTCACCAATCCCGTCGATATCTATCTGGCCATTCTGGAACAATCCGACGCTGCCTTGAACACGCTCAGCGAGCGCCTGGACAAGCTGGACCGCCCGGTCTGGCTCGTGTTCTACGGCGACCATGCGCCGCTGCTCAAATCCTTTGCCGATCCCTTCCCCGATCCGCGCACCGACTACCTGATCGTACCGCTTGCCAAGGCAAAGTCGTCCTCCCACAAGCCGGTGGAACCGAGCAACGTCGAGGCCTGGAATTTGGTCGAAGACCTGCTCAACCACGCCAACCTGAGAAAGGATACGCTGCGATAGCGGCGGTGGACGAATGGAAAACGCTTCGATGACATCGACCGGAGCGGCCAATCGGCCAAAGCGACGGGTATTCCTGTTCCTGCAGGGACCCTCTTCGTCGATCTTCCGCAAGATCGCCAACCGGCTCGAAGCGCGCGGGCACACGTGCCTGAGGATCAACCTGAATGTCGGCGACCAGATCATCTGGGGCCGCAAGGGCGCCTACAATTATCGTGGCACGGCAGCCGATTGGCCTGCCTATCTCACGACCTTCGTCGCGGAGCACGGCGTCACCGACATGCTCATGCTCGGTGAGGAGCGGGCGTACCACCAGGCAGCAACCGAGGTCGCACGCCGCGCAGGTGTTAGCGTCGCCATTGTCGAGATGGGGTATCTGCGACCGGACTGGCTGACGCTAGAACGCAATGGCATGTCCTCGAATTCGCATTTTCCTGCTGATCCCGTGCAGATACTTGCAGCGGCAGCGGGCGTGCCCGAGCCGGATTGGCGCAGGCACTACAGCCAGACGTTCCTCGCCGATGCGAGCTATGACTTGCTCTACAATCTGCCGAACGTCTTTCTCTGGTTTCTCTTCCCGCATTATCGACGCCACGCGATCTTCCATCCGCTTGCCGAATATGCGGGCTGGATCCGCCGACTCTTCACCGAAAAGCGACGCAACGCCGAGGCCGAGACGACCGTTGCCAAGCTGCTTTCGGACGACGCCCCCTATTTCGTTTATCCGCTGCAGCTCGAAACCGATTTCCAGCTCCGGGCGCACTCACCGTTCCACAGCCAGAAGGACGCGATCGCCGAGGCGTTGGCTTCCTTCGCCGCCTTTGCCGCGCCCGACGCACGCCTTGTCTTCAAGGTGCACCCGCTCGACAACGACCTGATCCCCTGGCGCAGGATCATCGAAGAACGAGCAGCCGCGCTGGGCCTTGGCGGGCGCATCTTCTATCTCGATGGCGGCAACCTCGATACGCTCGGAGAGGCCAGTGCAGGCATGGTCACCGTCAATTCGACGGCCGGTCTGCATGCCTTGAAGCAGGGGCGACCGGTGAAGGTGCTCGGCACCGCCGTGTTCGATATCGCCGGACTGACCGACCAGCAGTCGCTCGACAATTTCTGGCGCGCACCGCAGGCACCGGAACCGGACCTGGCGAATGCGATGTTCCGCCTCCTCGCCGCCTCGATCCAGGTGCGTGGAAATCTTTATTCGCGCGCCGGAAGCGATGCGGGTGCAGAGGCGATTGCCAAGCGCCTCAGTGAGAACAGCCTCAACCAGCCCGGCGCCTTTATCGACCCGCCGCCCCGCCGCAAGCCGGAAAAGCGGTCAAGGGTCGCCTCGTCCGCGTGACGAAGGCTGACGTGGCGGCTGCTGTGCCAGCCTAGCGCCGCGCCGTCGCGACGGCTAACGCTGCCAGCAGCATCAGGCCTGCCGCTGCCAAAGGCAGCATGAAGAAGGCAACCCGGGCATAGGCCGCGCCGAACCCGATCGTGCCGACAAAGAGCGCGAGATAGGTGACGCCGCTGTTCAGCCCCATGACCGCGCCGCGCTTGCCGGGATCGAGGCCCGTGAGGCGCATGATCAGCACATTCAGCCCAAAATGGTTCGCAAGCCCCCAGAGGAAGACGACGGCCAACATGGCCGTATAGGAGCCGCTTGCCACCGCCATGGCCACGTAGACACCTCCAACCACCAGAAAGATCAATGGTAACAATCGGCTCGCGCCGAAACGGTCAATCAGGCGGTCGAGAAAGGCGGCGGCCCCGAAACCGAACCCATAGGAAACGGCGATGAGACCATTGGCGCTGACCGGCAGGCTGAGTGCGACATGCAAGTGCTCGCCGATATAGGCGTAAACGCCATAGAATGCGGCCATGAAGGCAGCGCAGGCGATCAGAAGCGGCGCGACGCCGGGAACGTTCAATGCCGCCAACGGCGATGTCGCCTTGCCGGTGACGGTTTCCTGCACCGGCGCGAACTTGACAGCAGCGCAGGCGATCAACGTTGCCGATGTGACGATGACATAAACCCCGCGCCAGCCCGCAAAGTCAGCGATCGCGGCCGATAACGGCACGCCCGCCACCATGCTGAGCGTCCAGCCTGTCAGCACCAAGCCAATCGTCTCGCTCTCCCGGCCGGCCGGCGCAATGACCGAGGCCAGGGTATAGATCGAGGGAAGCGCGATGCCGGCGGCAAGACCGACGACGAGCTGGGCAGCGACGAGGACCGCAAGCGATGGCGCGAGCGCACTGCCGCCCAACCCTGCAGCCAGAAGCAGGAGAGCCGCGGCCAACATGCGACGCGGGCCATGACGATCGATGAAGCGGCCAAGAAAGATGGCGCTGACCGCCGTGCCCAGACCGAAGGCGGCGGAAGCCGTCATTACGGCAGGAACGTCGGCCGCAAGGCTTCGCGCCACTTCCGGCGCAATCGGTCCGAGCGCGAGCGAATTGGAGCCGATGACGCCGATGCAGATGGTGAGCACGTAGGCAAAGGGCGGGATACGCGCCTTGGCGATTGAGCCATCGGAAACTGATTGATTGATGTTCGTCATTACCTCATGTTTGCAGAATGAAATTCTGCAGCAAGAGGAGATTCCGGAATGGATCAAAATACAGATGACATTCGGCGGAAGCGTGTGCCAGAGCGCGAGCTTGATGCGATGGACCGAAAATTATTAGGCGTGCTGGTGGAGGACGCGACCACCAGCTATGCCGAACTCGGCGAACGGGTCGGACTCTCGCCGCCGGCGGCGCATGAACGGGTGAAGCGGCTGAGGCGATCGGGAGCGATCCGAAGCGTGTCGGCGCTGATCGATCCGGAGGCGATCGGCAAGACGTTGCTCGCCTTCGTCCACGTCGACACGACCGGCTGGGGCAAGACACAGGCCCTGCTTGCCATCGAGGAATGCCCGGAGGTGGAGGAGATCCACTCGGTCGCCGGCGATACCTGCATGCTTCTCAAGGTGCGCACCGAAAGCACGCATGCGCTCGAGGGGCTGCTGGCGCGTCTCTACGATACGCCGGGCGTCAAGGCGACGCGGAGCTATGTGGTGCTTTCCACCTATCTGGAACGGCCAGTGCAGCCCGGCACGACGAGCGCTTGGCCCGCTGTGGTCAAAGGCTAGCCAGTTTTGTCGGGCGCCCGGCCAAACCTACTGCCCCAGGCCCCCTCAGACGACGCCGGCGCGCAGCAGGTCGTGAATGTGCAGGATGCTGACCGGCGCTCCGCCATCGTCGACGACGAACAGCACCGTCACCTTGTGCTGCTGCATGAACTCCATGGCGCCGCTGGCGAGCACGTCGCCACGGATAACGCGCGGATTGCGCGACATCACCGCCTCAACCGGCTGCAGGAGCAGATCGCCCGACATATGGCGACGCAGGTCGCCATCGGTGATCACGCCTGCAAGCTTGCCGCTGTTCTCGACGATGCCGACGACGCCGAAACCCTTCGACGACATTTCGATAAGCGCTTCGCTCATCGGCCGGCCCGTTTCCAGCAGCGGCATCTGGGCACCCTCGTGCGCCAGTTCTCGGACCAGCCGCAATTGCGCACCGAGCTTGCCGCCCGGGTGGAATGTCTTGAAGTCCTCGGCCGAAAATCCGCGGCGTTCCAGAAGCGCGATCGCCAGCGCGTCACCGACGGCGAGCTGCAGCATGGCGGACGTCGTCGGCGCAAGCCCGTGCGGGCAGGCTTCCTGTACCTTGGGCAATACGATCGGCACTTCGGAGTTGCGCGCCAGCACGCTCTCGCGATTGGCACAGATCGAGACGATCGGCACATTGAAGCGCTTGGCGTAGGTGAGCATGTTGGCCAGCTCGGCCGTCTCTCCCGACCAGGAGAGCAGGATCAGCACATCCTGGGAAGTGACCATGCCAAGGTCGCCATGGCTCGCTTCGGTCGGGTGCACGAAATAGGCGGAGGTGCCGGTCGATGCCAGGGTCGCGGCGATCTTGCGACCGATGTGGCCACTCTTGCCGACTCCGGAGACGACGACACGCCCCTGGCTTTCGCCGATCAATTCGACGGCATCGACAATGTTGCGGGCAAAGGCCTCGTCGGAGCCGAGGTGATCTGCCAGCGCCTTGATGCCGACCATTGCAGTCGTCAGCGTCCGACCGATCGACTCCAAAGCCGCAACCGCGGTGCGCTCATGCGCCGATGCTTGTCTCAAACCCATGATGACCCCAATTCTGCGAAGACTTAAGCGGCAGGCTGCAACGCTGCGCGCCAGACCATTGACGGCAGATAAGCGCTTTTTCTTGGCAAACCAAGCCTTGGAAGCAGACTTTGGGGGAAAACCGGCCCAATCGGCGGCGTTTTCGTCAGCCGGCCCGCTTTTCTTCCAGTGTCTCGAGCGGCATCGACTTGTCCGCCGCGAATTCCTCTAAGGTCATCGAGTCGAGGATCGCGGCAACGGCGTCACGCACCGTGGTCATCGATACCCGCACCTGACAGGTTTCGGGATCGTTGCAGTCTTCGCAGACTTCATAGGCCGTGCGGCTGGCACAGCGGATCGGTGCAAGCGGGCCATCCAGCGTGCGGATCACGTGACCGATGCGGATTTCGGCAGCCGGCCGCGACAGCGAGTAACCGCCACCCGGCCCCTTCTTGGAGCGCAGCATGCCGGCGTTGCGCAATTCAAGCAGGATCGTATCCAGGAACTTCTTCGGGATATTGTTGCGCTGTGCGATCTCGGTAATGAAGGCGGTCTCCCCCGGCTCCAGCCGCGCAAGATCGACCAAAGCCTTCAGTCCGTATTTTCCCTTCTTCGTCAGCATTCCGGCACGCTTTCCCTGCGGCTCCCTAAACGGGAATCATCCGCGCAAATGCAAATATATTTTGGCATAGCACAAGAAACGTACTGCCAACATATAATTATAGTGGGGAATTAGCCGAAGTCGCGGCCACGCTTGCAGCAGAAGCAACGACGACTTTCAGATCTATCTGGCGAATGCGGGAGGAAAGCCGAATATGGCTTCCCTCACCCGTTTCAAGCGGCTGCGCTGTGGCCCCGCCGGTTCGCCGAGACGGCCTGATGGGCCAGCAACTGGCGGATCGCGGCACGGGCTTCCTCGGCCGAACCGAAGCGCTTCGCGTCCAGATCCCAGACGTGATACTTCACCGCCAGGAACTTGAACCGATCTTCATCCGGGACGACCACGCCGACGGCTTCGCCGCCAAATTCGATAACTTGCTTGCTCATACAAATAACGCTCCTTCCACGCCGGAGGCGCGGAGACTTTCAATTTCGGCAAAAGATAAAGTTCGAGGGGTTCGACGGTCACATTCGGCAGAGATTGCGAATGAGCCATTTTTTCTCTGTTGCACGACAAAGGAGACGCGTGCCGAAGAAGGCGGCGGTCGAGACGTTTCCGAACATGTCACTCTCCTTTGGCTGGCCCGGCATCAGCATGCCGGTGCGTTTGATGAACAACCGTGAGGCGGACTCCCCGCGTCACGTATTGGCAAACTAGAATAATCTACCAATTCCGTCAATTAAAAAGATGAAGACGCGAAAAATAATTCCCGCCCTTCAAATTTTAGGGGGACGCGGACGCAAATCCGTTCTCCCACCCCGAAACCGGAGACCCTTGCTATCTAGGGAGCGAAGAATCAGTCTGCAAGGCACGAGTGGGATAAAGACAGCACATTCAGACAAAAAAGGGGCGGCCCGCCGGGCCGCCCCTTCACGTTTTGTATCCTGAGAGCGGGATCAATGCATCGCGCTCAAACCGAGACCCAAGTCACGCGGCCGGCGTGCCCGCCTGGGTCGTGGTCGAGCGAGACGCTTCCCGATCCTTCCACCAACGGTTCAGGAACAGCAGGATCGGGCCGCCGATATAGATCGACGACGTGGTCGCGACGATAACGCCGAAGATCATCGGCCAGGCGAAGCTCTTGACCGCGTCACCGCCCCACATCGCCATCGGCACCAGAGACAGCGCCGTCGCCATCGAGGTGAAGATGCATCGCGCGATCACCTGGTTGATGCTCATGTCGATCAGGTCGGAGAACGGCATCGACTTGTACTTGCGCAGGTTCTCGCGCATGCGGTCATAGACCACGACCTTGTCGTTGACCGAGTAACCGATCATCGTCAGCAGGGCCGCGATGGCCGTCAGGTTGAAGTCGATACCGGTCAGCGCGAAGAAGCCGATCGTCTTGGTGATGTCGAGCAGCAGAACCGCGATCGCGCCGACGGCGAAGTGCCATTCG
>NZ_JAEPRP010000005.1:0-85354 GCF_016652895.1 Ensifer sp. SSB1 | reverse complement strand
ACGTTGGCGATCATGGCGCCAAGCGCGAATTGCCATTCGAAGCGGAACCAGATGTAGAGCAGGATCGCGACCATGGCGAGGCCGACCGCGAGGAAGCCCGAGCGGGCAAGCTCGGCGCTGACGGTGGGACCGACGACCTCGGTACGCTCGAAGGTCGCGTCAGGGATCGTCTGCACCACCGCGTCCTTGATGCGGTTCAATGCAGTGGTCTGTTCCTGCTCGCCGCCCGGCTGACGCTGGACACGGATCAGGACCGATTTGTCCTGGCCGAACTCCTGCAGTGCCACTTCGCCGATGTTGAGCGCCTCGAGATTGTGGCGCAGGTTCGGAAGGTCGAGCGTGTTCTTCGACGTAGTTTCCACCTGAATACCACCGACGAAGTCGATGCCGTAGTTGAGGCCAGGCGTGAAGAACAGGACCACCGAGCTTACCGACAGGAAGGCCGACATGCCGATGGCGATGTAGCGACCCTTCATGAAGGAGAAGGTCGGCAGACGCGGAACCCGGCCGAAGAGCGACGGGATTTCCAGCTTCTTCATCTTACGGCGAACGACGACCTCACGCATCATCAGGCGCACGACGGTGATCGAGGTGAACATCGAGATGATGATGCCGAGCATCATGGTGATGGCGAAGCCCTTCACCGGGCCGGAGCCGAAGGCGAACAGCAGGATGGTGCCCGAGAGCGTCGTCACGTTGCTATCGATGATGGTCGCGTAGGCTTTGTTGAAGCCGATATCGAGCGCTTTCATCGCGCCCGCTCCGCCTTCCGTCTCTTCGCGGATACGTGCGTTGATCAGGATGTTGGCGTCCACCGCCATGCCGATGCCGAGAATGATACCGGCGATACCGGGCAAGGTCAGCGTGGAGCCGAGCATCGCCAGGACGGCGATCGTCAGGATCGTGTGCAGGACCAGACCGACGTTGGCGATCATGCCCCAAGCGCCGTAAAGCACGACCATGAGGGTGACGACGAGGGCAAAGCCGGCAAGGCCGGTGTAGATGCCCATGCGGATCGAGTCTGAGCCGAGGTTCGGGCCGACCGAGCGCTCTTCGATGACGGTCAGCGGTGCCGGCAGGGCGCCGGAGCGCAGCAGCGCCGAAAGGACGGTCGCTTCCTGGGCGGTGAAGTTGCCGCTGATCTGGCCGCTGCCCCCGATGATCGGCTCGCGGATGACCGGCGCGGTCAGAACCTTGCCATCAAGCACGATCGCGAAGGGCCGGCCGACATTGGCCTGGGTGATTTCAGCAAACTGACGGGCACCGAGTGCGTCGAAGTTGAAGGAGACGATCGGCTCGTTGCTACGTTGATCGAAACCGGCCTTGGCATCTGCCAGGCGCTCGCCCGAGATGGCGACGCGGCTTTCGACGGCGTATTTGTTGGTGTCGTGTGCACCCGGCAGGATGTCGACGCCACGCGGCGCCGGCTGATTGGGATCCACGGTCTGGTCGACCATGTGGAAGCTCATCTGCGCGGTGGAGCCGAGAAGCTGGCGCAGCGCCGTCGGGTCTTCAAGACCCGGGAGCTGGACGAGAATGCGGTTGGAACCGACGCGCTGGATCAAGGGTTCGGCGACGCCGACCGTGTCGACGCGCTGACGGATGATTTCCAGGCTCTGCTCGACTGCTTTGGTCGTTCGGTCGTTCAGGCCGGCTTCGGTCATCGCGACCGTGATGGTGTCGCCGTCCTCGGTCACCTCGATGTCGGAAGCCGAGCCGCCGAAGCCGAGCGTGCCAACCGGAGCCGCCAGTTCCTTAAGCTTCGGCAGGACCTTGTCGCGGTCGGCCGCGTCCTCGATCTTGACCGTCACGGTATCGCCGGCGATGCGGGCCGACGACGCCGGAACGCGCTCGGCACGAAGCGCTCTGCGCGTATCGTCGAGCAGGGTTTCGAGGCGGGCCTTGCGCAGGCCGGCGGCATCGACTTCGAGGACGAGGTGCGAACCGCCCTTGAGGTCGAGGCCGAGCGTCACCGGCTTGACCGGCAGCCAGCGGCCGAACTGTTCACGCTGCGTTGGTGTCAGCACGTTGGGAAGCGCCGCGATACATCCGAAGATGATCACGACGACATAGACGAGAATCGCCCATTTCGATGTACGCATGTTGTGGTTCCAGAAGAGCCTGCACGGGCACAGGGCGCGCCGTCAGGACTTTGTTTCATCAAAGGCAGTGCTGCGGTCGAATCCGCCAGCCAGCCAGTATGTGCTCGATGGATCAGGCGCGCGGGGGCGCGCGAATATGGGGACCGTGGTTCGCAGTCCCACCGATCTGCTCTGCGACACGGCGCAGGAACCGACCGTCCGACGATTGGGGATATTCCAGCTCGGCCAGTACCGGCAGCAGAGCCGGCAAACCGTCGTCTGCTGCGGACTTGGCGTCCTTGCGTTCGGCCGTAAATCGGAGATCGGAAAGTGGTGTCGCCCGCGACATCTGTCGGGCTGCAGGGCGATCGCTCGAGCCGGTATCGGTGACGTTGCCGGCCTGGGCACCAGAGGACGAGCGAGACGGGATGCTCTGCCCAACCGAGATGACCTGCATAGCGAAGGAGGCACAGAACAGCCACAGCACGGCTAGAAGCCGGCCGGCCTGCATGTTCTTGCTGCCACCACCCAAGCGGTCCATCGAGGACGCAGTCCCTTTCCTTGGCGCCTACTGCATATTTCCTTGAATCCTATTCGATCCGAGGGAAAGCATAAGCAGCAATTCGAAGCGCAACAGCGCCTGCGACACGAAATTCAGCCCGAACCCCAACCGTACCGCAAGAACGTGGCCGGAATCGAGCATGCGCGCCTTTAACACCATTGCGGGCCGGAAAAGTCAAATCCGGCCCGTTGCACCACTCCCGCGCCGTCAGGCCGAAAGGCCCACCGTCCGCCTCTCGTGGATCTCGATGAGCGACGGCCCCTTGCGCCCTGCGGCTGCGGCCAACGCCTGCGCCAGATCGGCAATCGAGGTGAGCCGCTCGCCTTCCACCCCGTAGGCCTTGGCCGCCAGCAGGAAATCCGGCGCCGAAGGCTTGACCCCTTCCGGGGTGACGCCGGCGTCGACCATGTAGGACTCGATTTCCTGGTAGCCGTCGTTGTTCCAGACGAGGAAGATCACCTTCGCTTCGGCATCAACCGCGGATCCGATTTCGGCCAGCGAGAACTGGAAGCCGCCATCGCCGACAAGGCAAACCACTGGCCGCGACGGATCGGCGACCGCAGCGCCGACCGCCGCCGGCGGGGCATAACCGAGCGAGCCGTAGCCGGTCGCGGAATTGAACCAGCTGCGCTGGCGCGGCGCATCACAATAGAGGTTGCCGGCATAGACGGCCTGGGTCGAGTCACCGACGACGGTGCAGTCCGGCAACGTCCCGTAGAGCGTGTCGATGATCGCGATCTCGGCCCGCATCTTCGGCGTCAATTCCTTCTGCGCTGCCCGTCTCGCGGTTTCGGCACGCCCCACGCCGTCCTTGGCGGTGTGGCCGGGCAGGAAGGCGAGGATGCCTGCGGTTGCCGCCTTGGCGCCGGAAAGGATGGAAAGCGCCGCATGCGGTCCGCGCGCAAGCTGGGCGGCGTCGATGTCGGTGCGGATGAGGTTGCGCAAGGCCGGGAAGCCGCCATCGGCATACATGTCGTAGTCCGTCTGGCCCATCTCGGTGCCGAGCGCCAGGACGAGGTCAGCCTCCTTCAGGAGTGACCGTACCGCCTTCAGGCTGGGGCTTGCCGGAACGCGCAAGGGATTGCCGGCGAGCATGCCGCGGGCATTGACCGTGGTGACGACGGGGGCGCCGATCTTCTCGGCAAGCTCCTTCACTTCGGCCTCCGCCGTCAAGGCGCCACCACCGCAGATGATCACCGGTCGCGAGGCATCGGCGCAGAGGATGGCAGCGCGCTGCAGCGTCTCACTGTCGGAGCGCGGGCGTGTGGCGGTGGCGGGCCGTGCTGCCTGCGGCGCGATCTTCGCCGCCATGACGTCAGTCGGGATTTCGATATGCACCGGTCCCGGTCTACCGGAAACGAGCACCGAGAACGCCCGGTCGACGACGAACGGCAGGTCATCCGGATTGAGCAGGGTGTGCGAATAGAGCGCCAGCGTCTTCATCATGCCGTGCTGGTCGGGAAGCTCGTGCAGCAACCCGCGACCATGACCGAGCGAATCGCGGCGATTGACGCCGGAGATCACCAGCATCGGGATCGAATCCTGCCGGGCCTGCGCCATTGCCGTTATCGTGTTCGTCAGTCCCGGTCCGGTGATGACGAGGGCGACGCCCGGCTTGCCGCTGACGCGGGCATAGCCATCGGCCATGAAGCCCGCGCCCTGTTCATGGCGCGGGGTCACATGGCGAATTTTCGATGCCGCCAGTCCGCGATAGAGTTCGACCGTGTGCACGCCGGGAATGCCGAAAACAACCTCGACGCCATTGGCCTCGAGCAGATCGACGAGGACTTCTCCAACCGTCTTTTCCATAGTCATGCGCGGCGCTCCTTACGCAGGCTGGCCCGTTCGGCGAGCGCGGCGATGCGCCGGCAGGCCTCGTCGATGGCGCCATCGGGCACGGTCAGGCTGACGCGCAGATAATTCTGCGCCTGATCGCCAAAGGATGATCCGGGCATGACGGCAACCCCCTCTTCTTCGAGCAGTGCCCAGGCAAACGCGTCGCCATCGAGGCCGGTTCCGGAAACGTCGATCAAAATGAACATGCCGGCTTCCGGCGGAAAGACGTCGATGCCGGGTGCGGCGGCGAGGCCGGAGACGATCTGCGCGGCGCGGGACTTGTACGCTTCACGCATCCGGCGGGCTGTGTCGATGTCATGCGTCAGGGCGTAAGCCGTCATGTCGGCGATGAAGGGCTGGGTGCCGAAGAGCATCGTCTCCGAGACCGGCAGCAGCCGGTCGACAAACTCGCCCGGGCCGACCGCCCAGCCGCTGCGGAATCCCGGCGCCGCGTGAGACTTCGAGATGGACGAGACGACGATGGTGCGCTCGGCAAGATCGGGATTGTCGAAGGGCGAGGCAAACACCGCGTCGAAGACCAGCTCCTCATAGACCTCGTCACAGACGATCCAGAGATCGTGGCGGCGGGCAACTTCGCCGATCGCGGCAATCTCAGCGGCCGTCAGCACGGCACCGGTCGGATTGTGCGGCGTATTGAGCAGCAGCACCCGGCTCTCCGGCGTGATCGCCTTTTCGAGATCTTCGGCCTGCATGTGGAAGCCGGATTCCGGCTTCAGCGGCACCAGCACCGGATGGGCACCGGTAGAGCGGATCACACCTTCATAGGTCGCATAGAGCGGGTCGCCGACGAGCACCGCATCGCCGGCTTCCACCAGGCCCAGCATCACGGCAAAGAGGGCCGTCTGGGTGCCGGGGAAGCACAGGACGTTCGCCGCGGTAACGTCGGCACGACGTCGGCTGTATTTCTGCGCGAGCGCCGCCACGACCGCGGGTTCGCCGCGACCATTGGAATAGCGATAGCGCCCCGCATTCATCGCCCGCTGGCATTCATCAAGAAGCGCGCGATCCGGAGGGAGATCCGGCTCGCCGATCGTCAACTCGATGATGTCGGCGCCGCTCGCCTTCAGCTGGCGGGCACGAATATGCAGCGACCATTTTCCCGAACCAAGATCGGCAAGACGTTCGGTGATGGACGCGTAGCGCATGGTGCTTTCTCCCGTTTTCATTGTTTTGCAGTTCCGATCGACGTGCCGAGCAGCGCTTCGGCCGAGGACATGGCGATTGCGATCAGTTCGCCCTCGCGAAAGAGATCGCCGGCCAGGCATCCCTCGATCCAGAGGCCGTCGACCAGCCCGTTGATGGCGATGGCGAAGGCCCGGCAGGTTTCCGGATCCGCCGGTTTCCCCTTGGCGGCAAGAAAGTCGGCAAGCAGTTCCTGCAGCGTATTGCGGAAAGCGAGATAGCCTTCGCGATGGATCTCGGCGAGTACCGGATCGACCCGCACCTGGCTGATGAACGCCGCCCAGAGCGAGATGCTGCGGCTGTCGGCCACCGGCTCGGTGAGGTTGATGGCGATGAAATCTCGAAGCCGCGTTTCCGGATCGCCCTCCACCTTGCTCGCCTTGTCGGTCAAGGATGCGATCACGGCGCGATAGGCCTCGGCGACCATCTGGTCCTTCGATTCGAAATAGTGGCGCACCAGCCCCGCGGTCACGCCGGCGCGAATCGCGATCTGCCTTACCGTCGCGCCCTTGAGCCCGAACTCGGAGATGCAGTCGAGCGTCGCCTCGATCAGTTCTTGGCGGCGCTCGCCTTCCGGGGCACGGTGAAAACTGCGCCTGTTCATGCCGCGGTCCGCTTGAAAACGTGCCCTGGCGCGGTCGGCAATGGCATCGGCCGGGACGGGGGCATGGGCAGCTCCTTCGGGAAATCGAGACTCAGGGCGGGCGTCAAAAAATCGACGATGGCTGTTATTATACGCTTGAACAATAGCGACACAAGTGCCACGATGTCGGCCAACAAAGACCCGTGACAGGCCGAAGATGCCGCGCGGAAATCGACAGGGGAACTGTTCTCATGCCAACAGCAAATGCTCTGAGAGCCGCCGGAGTGGCGTGCCGATGACGGATACGGCCCAGGCAATCGCGGTCACTGACCTGCACAAGCGTTTCGGGCCATTGGAAGTGCTGAAGGGAGTTTCGCTGACGGCGAAGCAGGGCGACGTGATCGCCATCATCGGCGGCAGCGGCTCCGGTAAATCCACCTTTCTGCGCTGCATCAACCTCCTGGAACTTCCGTCGGCCGGCAGCGTCAGCGTGCACGGCGAAACGATCAAGATGAAATCCGACGGCCGCGGCGGCCTGGTGCCGGAGGACCGCAAACAGGTCCAGCGCATCCGCAGCCAGCTCGGCATGGTCTTCCAGAGCTTCAACCTCTGGCAGCATATGACCATCCTGGAAAACGTCATCGAGGCGCCGATCCACGTGCTCGGCAAGCCAAGGGCGGAAGCGGTTGCAACCGCCGAAACCCTGCTCCGGCGTGTCGGCCTTTACGAGAAGAGAGACGCCTACCCGGCCTTTCTTTCCGGTGGCCAGCAGCAGCGCGCGGCGATCGCCCGGGCGCTTGCGATCCAGCCTCTCGTCATGCTCTTCGACGAGCCGACATCGGCACTCGATCCCGAGCTTGTCGGCGAAGTGCTATCGGTCATCGGAGACCTCGCGCGCGAGAAGCGCACGATGATCCTGGTGACGCACGAGATGAAGTTCGCGCGCGACGTCGCCAACCACATCGTCTTTCTCCACAACGGCGTGATCGAGGAACAGGGCCCGCCAGAGGCCATTTTCGGCGCACCGAGATCGGAAAGGCTCAAGAAGTTCATCAGTTCCATTCACTGAATTCCTGAATGCTAAACAACCAAAAAGGGGAACAGCATGAAGAAGGCATTGAAAGTCCTGGCCGTTGCGGCGGCAATCGCCGTCAGCGGCGGCGTGGCCGCCTCGGCGGAAGCGCTTAAGGTCGGCGTTGCCGCCGAACCCTATCCGCCGTTCACGGCACCCGATGCCAGCGGCAAGTGGGAAGGCTGGGAAGTCGAGTTCATGAACGCGATGTGCGCCGAGGCGAAACTCGAATGCGTGCTGACGCCTGTCGCGTGGGACGGCATCATCCCGGCGCTGACCTCGAAGAAGATCGACATGATCATCAGCTCGATGTCGATCACCGACGAGCGGCTGAAGACGATCGATTTCTCGGACAAGTACTACAATACTCCGACCGGCATCATCGGCACCAAGGGCGTCGACATCAAGCCGACGCCGGAAGGCTTGAACGGCAAGACGCTGGGCGTCCAGGTCTCGACGGTCCATCAGGCCTATGCCGCCAAGCACTTCGCGTCGGCAGGCGTCGAGGTCAAGGAATACCAGACGCAGGACGAGGCCAACAACGACCTCGCCGCCGGTCGCCTCGATGCGGTTCAGGCGGACGCGATCGCGCTCAAGACCTTCCTCGCGACCGACCAGGGCAAGGAATGCTGCGATTACAAGGGTGATGTCGCCGAAGACGTCGCCGTGATCGGCCCGGGTGTCGGCGTCGGCCTGCGCAAGGGCGAAACCGAACTCAAGGACAAGGTCAACGCCGCCATCAAGGCGATCCGTGACAACGGCACCTACGACACGTTCTCGAAGAAGTACTTCGACTTCGACATCTACGGCAAGTAAGGCGCGATCGGCCGGCGTTCGACCCGTTGCAGCGTCGCATGTCTGAAGGACACGCAACGCTGTAGCGACCGCCGGCCGGCGCCATCGGAGCTCGACGTATGGCTGCGGATTCCCTCATCAATTGGGGCCTGCTTTCGCTTACGGCGCCCGGCTGGGGCGGCGTGTTGCTGCAAGGCTTCTTCAATTCCATTCAGATCGCCGTCGGCGGTTTCACGCTGGGGCTCGCCCTCGGTGTCGGCGGCGCCTTCGGCAAGCTCTATGGCGGCCCGGTGCTGCGCGACCTGCTCGAATGTTACACCACGGTCGTACGCGCGGTGCCGGAACTGGTGCTGATCCTGCTGCTCTATTACGCCGGCACCGATCTTCTCAACCAGCTGCTTGCGCTCTTTTCGATCGGCCCGGTCGATATCAGCGGCCTGATGGCCGGCATCTTCGTCATCGGCGTCGTTCAGGGCGCCTATTCGACCGAGGTGCTGCGCGGTGCGATCAAGGCGGTTCCTGCCGGGCAAATTGAGGCCGCGCGTGCCTACGGCATGTCGCCGACCAAGGTCTTGAGGCGCATCACCCTGCCGGCGATGCTGCCCTATGCCATCCCCGGCCTTTCCAATCTCTGGCTGATCGCGACCAAGGATACGGCGCTGCTCGCCGTCGTCGGCTTCAGCGAGCTGACGCTGGTCACGCGCCAGGCGGCCGGAACGACCAAGGCCTATCTCCTGTTCTTCCTTGCCGCCGGCGCGCTCTATCTGATGCTGACGCTCGTCTCCAATATCTTCATCGGCATGCTCGAACGCCATGCCCGACGAGGGTTGGCGGTGCAGCGATGACCGACGAAACCACACACGCGGTTGCCTTCACGCCCGAGGACCTGCCGACGGCCAAGAGCTTCTTCCAGCCCCATCGCATCGTGATGATGCTGGTCTTCGCAGCCTTTGTCGTCTCCATCGCCGTCTTCATGCGCTGGGATTGGCTGCCGCGCTACTTGCCGCGGCTTGGCTGGGGCATTCTCGTCAGCCTCCTGATGCTGTTCAGCACATCGATCCTCGGCTTCCTTTTCGCGGTGCCGATCGGCCTAGTGCAGGTGACCGGCCCCTGGTTCCTGAAGCTCCCTGCCAAGGTCTTCTGCACCGTCATCCGCGGCACGCCGCTGCTCTTGCAGCTCTGGCTGCTCTACTACGGGCTCGGTTCGCTGTTCCCGCAGTTCCCGGCCATCCGACAGTCCTTCCTCTGGCCCTATCTGCGCGAGGCCTGGCCCTATGGCATGGCGGCGCTGACTATCTCGTTCGCCGCCTATGAGGGTGAGGTCATGCGCGGTGCCTTTGCCGGGGTTCCGCATGGAGAGCTGGAAGCGGCCAAGGCCTATGGCATGGGCCGCTGGACGATGTTCCGCCGAATCTGGCTGCCACGCGCCATCCACCGCGCGCTACCGACGCTCAACGGAGAAACCGTGCTGCAGCTGAAATCGACGCCGCTCGTTGCCACCGTGACCGTCGTCGACGTCTATGCGGTGATCTCCAAGGTGCGGCAGGAAACGTTCCTTACCTACGAGCCGCTGCTTTTGCTGGCGCTCATCTATATGTGCCTCACCGGCATTCTGGTGGTGGCCTTCCGCAAGTTCGAAAATCGCATCCCAACCCGCGGTGCCTGACATGAAGCTCTCCTCCTCCATCACCAACGCCATGCCCGAACTCGTCGCCATCCGCCGCGATCTGCATGCCCATCCGGAACTGGGGCTGGAGGAGAAGCGCACCTCTGCCTTCATCGCCAAACATCTCGAAAGTCTCGGCTACGAGGTAACGACGGGCCTTGCGCAAACCGGCGTCGTCGGCACGCTCCGGAACGGCACGAGCACGCGCTCGATCGGTATCCGCGCCGATATCGACGCGCTGCCGATTCTGGAGGAGACCGGGCTCGACTATGCCAGCAAGACCGCAGGGCTGATGCATGCCTGCGGTCATGATGGCCACACGACGATGCTGCTGGGTGCGGCCCGCGCGCTCGCTGAACGACGCAATTTCGATGGCACGATCCACCTGATCTTCCAGCCGGCCGAGGAGAATTTCGGCGGCGCCAAGATCATGATGGACGAGGGCCTGTTTCAAAAATTCCCCTGCGACGCCGTCTTCGCGCTTCACAACGAACCGGGCCGGCCCTTTGGCCAGTTCGCACTTCGCGAAGGGCCGATCATGGCCGCCGTCGATGAGGCGCGCATCACCGTACACGGCCGTGGCGGACACGGCGCCGAGCCGCAAGAAACGGCTGACCCGATCGTCTGCGGCGCCTCGATCATCATGGCGCTGCAGTCAATCGTTTCGCGCAACATTCACCCGATGGATCCCTCCGTCGTCACCGTCGGCGCCTTCCATGCGGGCTCGGCCAGCAACATCATTCCCGAGCGCGCCGAGATCGTCGTCGGCATCCGCTCCTTCGACCCCGCCGTGCGCGACGAACTCGAACGCCGCATCCGCATGATCGCCGAAGCGCAGGCCACGAGTTTCGGCATGCGCGCAACGGTCGACTACCAGCGCAGCTACGACGCGACGATCAACCACAAGGCCGAGACGGATCTCGTTCGCGACCTCGCAGTACGCTTTGCCGGAGCCGACAAGGTGGTCGATCTTGCCCGTCCGTTCATGGGCAGCGAGGATTTCGCCTATATGCTGCAGGAGAGGCCGGGGAGTTACTTCTTCCTGGGCTCGAAGGTCAGCGACGACGACAAGCCGCTGCACCATCCCGGCTACAACTTCAACGACGACCTGTTGCCGATCGGCGCCGCCTTCTGGACCGATCTCGCGGAAGCCTATCTCGCGCGCCGCTGAGGCGCGCTCGCCCTACCGTTCCGCCAATATGCCGCAGCGCAACATTGCCGCAGTGTGACAACCTGGCGGACGCGCTGTCATTGACGTTTGGCAAATTTGGCGCAGATTCAAGCGCATGCTGAGACGCCGGCACAAACACTGAAGTCTGTCCTGGCAAACGCCCAAAGAGGTTCCCTGATCGACGATCGGTCACGGACAACAAGATGCAGCAGCCAGAGCGATACGGCCCGCGTCAACGACGCCGCGCGTCCGTATGTCTGAAAGGATTGCGCCCGTGTTTGAAAGTTTCGATGCGACCCTGCTCGCTCGCTTCCAGTTCGCCTTCACCGTCTCCTTCCACATCATCTTCCCCGCCTTTTCCATCGGTCTTGCGAGCTACCTTGCGGTGCTGGAGGGGTTGTGGCTCCTGAAGAAGGATGCGGTCTATCTTGAGCTCTTCCACTTCTGGAAGACGATCTTCGCCGTCGCCTTCGGCATGGGCGTCGTCTCCGGCATCGTCATGTCCTATCAGTTCGGGACCAACTGGAGCGTCTTTTCCGACAAAGCCGGGCCAATCATCGGGCCGCTGATGGGATATGAGGTATTGACGGCCTTCTTCCTCGAAGCCGGCTTCCTCGGCGTCATGCTTTTCGGGCTCAATCGTGTCGGGCCGAAGCTGCATTTCTTCGCGACGCTCATGGTCGCCGTCGGCACACTGATTTCCGCCACCTGGATCCTTTCGGCCAATTCCTGGATGCAGACGCCGGCTGGCTTTGCCATGAACGAAGCGGGCCAGTTCGTTCCCGTCGACTGGTGGAAGATCGTCTTCAACCCGTCCTTCCCCTACCGCCTCGTGCACATGGTGCTTGCCGCGTATTTGACGACCGCATTCGTCGTCGGTGCCTGCGGCGCCTGGCACCTCATCCGCAAGACGGCGCCGCGGCGCGCGCGCAAGATGTTCTCTATGGCCATGTGGATGGCGGCGATCGTCGCGCCGATCCAGATCTTTGCCGGCGACATGCACGGCCTCAACACGCTGGAGCACCAGCCGGCCAAGGTGATGGCGATGGAAGGCCATTACCAGAGCCACCCGGACGGCGCGCCGCTCATCCTTTTCGGCAACCCGAACTCGCCGGAAAAGCGCATCGACTATGCGATCGAAGTGCCGAAGCTCTCCAGCCTCATCCTGAAGCATGATCTCAACGCCCCGCTCGCCGGTCTCGACACGATCCCGGAAGAGCTACATCCGCCGGTCGGCGTCGTCTTCTGGTCGTTCCGGGTGATGGTCGGCCTCGGCTTCGCCATGCTCGGCATCGGCCTCTGGTCGCTCTGGTGTCGCTACCGCGGCACGCTGGACAGCAATGTCTGGCTGCACCGCGCAGCGATCGCCATGGGGCCTGCCGGTTTCGTCGCCGTGCTCGCCGGCTGGGTCACCACCGAGGTCGGGCGCCAGCCCTACACGGTGTACGGGCACCTGCTGACGGCGAATTCAGTGGCGCCAATCGCAGCACCGGCCGTCGCCGCCTCGCTGATCGCCTTCATCATCGTCTATTTCTTCGTCTTCGGCGCCGGCACTTTCTACATCCTCCGGCTCATGGCACGCCTGCCGAAGGACACCCTGCCGGATCTCGACGAAGGACCATTGCGCAGCTCCGGCATCATGCCCGGCCCTGCCATTCACAGCACGCACGCCAACACCCAGGGAGGTCACCATGGACTTTGATCTGCCGCTCATCTGGGCGGGTATCATCGCCTTTGCGGTGCTCGCCTATGTCATTCTCGATGGCTTCGACCTCGGCGTCGGCATCCTCTTTCCATTCTTCCCTGAGAAGCACGACCGAGACGTGATGATGAATTCCGTCGCCCCGGTCTGGGACGGCAACGAGACCTGGCTGGTGCTCGGCGGCGGTGGCCTGATGGCCGTGTTCCCGCTGGCTTACGCGACGATCCTGCCGGCACTTTACGCCCCCATCATCGCCATGGTCCTCGGCCTGATCTTCCGCGGCGTCGCCTTCGAATACCGCTGGCGCACGCGCCGGGCCGAGTATCTCTGGAACTGGGCCTTCTCCGGCGGCTCGATGCTCGCCGCGTTTGCGCAAGGGATCACGCTCGGGGCGCTGGTCCAGGGCATTCCGGTTGAGAATCGTGCCTATGTCGGCGGCTGGTGGGACTGGCTGACGCCGTTCTCGATCATGACCGGTATTGCCGTCGTCGTCGGCTATGCGCTGCTCGGCGCCACCTGGCTGGTCATGAAGACCCACGGCAACCTTGCGGACCAGGCGCGCGGCCTTGCGCTCAGGTGCTCCTTCGGCACCATCGCTGCCATGGGCATCGTCAGTCTCTGGACCCCGTTCCTGGAGCCGCAATATCTGGATCGGTGGTTCGGCTTTCCGACAGCGATCTTCAGCGTCATCGTGCCGGCCCTCGTTCTCGGCTGCCTCTATGCGCTGATCACGGGTATCCGCAACCGGCTCGACAGCCGGCCCTTCATCGCGGCCCTCGGCCTCTTCGTGCTCGGCTATGCCGGCATCGGCATCAGCTTCTATCCCTATATGGTGCCGCCATCGCTGACGATCTGGGATGCGGCAGCACCGGAGGAAAGCCTGTCCTTCCTGCTCGCCGGCGCGCTGGTTCTGGTGCCGATCATCCTTGCCTACACCGCCTATGCCTATTGGGTGTTCCGCGGCAAGGTCGATCCCGAGGAGGGCTACCATTGACCAGCGAGACGGGTACCGGCCGCAAGCTTCTCTGGTTCGTCGGCCTCTGGTGTGCGGGGGTAGCGACCGTCACCCTCGTCGGCCTTGCGATCAAGCTGACGATCGGAACATGACCGATTCACATAAATTCCGCGCGGGAAGCGCAAGCCCGCGAAGTTTTTCCACTCTAAAAAGCCTCGCTCAAGCTTGGCCGGCTAACTTCTCTCAACACGTCAGCAGGCGATCGCCGCAGACGGAGACAGGACCGCACCCTCCTCCCCTGCAAAGCGATCGCCTGCTGAGGTGACCACCCCGCGCTCAGTCGCCTGCGCATCTTTCCGCCCTCCTTTCGGAGTGGTGATGCCGCAAAGTGCGACCCTGTTGCCCCTTCTCAGAAAGCTCGCCGTTTGTTAGCAGTGCGCCGCAAGGGCGCCCCGCTTGCTGAGAGCCGAGGGACGCTCGAACGCCCTGGATCTGCGCGCGGCCGAAACGGCCAGGCCCCAGGCAATCGGACGAGACAGATGCAGAAGACCCCCGCGCAATGCGAAACCATGGCCGATGTGCGTGCCGAAATCGACCGGCTCGATGAGGCACTGATGACGCTGTTTGCCGAACGCTGGGGCTACATCGACCGGGCAGCCGAGATCAAGGCACCGCTGAAGCTGAAGGCGGATATCCCGGCGCGGGTCATGGAAGTGCGCGAGAACGCCCGCAAGAACGCCGCGAACTTCAATCTCGACCCCGATTTCTACGAGGATATCTGGGCGCGGCTGATTGGCCATGCGATTGCCCATGAGCAGAAAGTTCTGGGCGAGACCGGCGACGAATAGTCGCCTCCTCGGTCATGCGTCCCGGCATCAGCCGCCAAGAATATAGCGCTGCAGGCGGTCCGCCGCTTTCTTCACGTGGGCCGGATCGCGCAGGAAACAGGCGCGCATGAACAGCGAACCGCCGTCGCCGAAGGCGGTGCCCGGTGCCAGGCCGACACCAGTCTTGTCGACGATATCGATCGCCGCCGCACGCGAATCCGTAACACCATCGATCTTCAGGAACGCATAGAGCGCGCCGTCGGGCTTCAGCGTTTCCACCCGGTTGGTGGCAATCAGCGCATCGCAGAAGACGTCACGGTTTTTCGTCGCCTTGGCGACATTCGCGTCCAGGAAGGCATCGCCCTCGTCGAGCGCAACGACGGCGCCGCGCTGCATGAACTGGGCAACACCCGACGTCGAATATTGCACCAGGTTTTCCAGCACCTGCCCCATCTCCGGAGGAGCGACGATCCAGCCGACACGCCAGCCGGTCATCGACCAGTTCTTCGAGAAGGAATTGACGAAGAGGATCCGGTCGCCTTCCTCCATGACGTCGAGGAAGGACGGCGCGCGGGCGCCGACATAGGAGTAGAGCGCATAGATCTCGTCGGCGATGATCCAGAGACCATGCTTGCGCGCCAGCGCCAGGATCGCCGCCAGCTCCTCCCGCGTCGCGGTCCACCCGGTCGGGTTCGACGGCGTGTTGATGAACAGCGCCCTGGTCTTCGGACCGACCGCCGCTGCCAGTCGATCGAGATCGAGCTGCCATTTGCCGTGTTCGAAGCGCAGTTCGACGGAAACCGGACGGACGCCGGAGAGATCGGCGGCAGCGGCAAAGTTCGGCCAGGCCGGCGTCAACAGCACCATCTCGTCTCCCGGCGAAGCGATCGCCTCGATCGAGAGCTTGATCGCCTGCATGCCGGAGCCGACGACATAGAAATGCTCGGGCGAAAGGGATTTCTGGAAGCGCCGCTGATAGTAGCGAGAAAGCGCTTCGCGCAGCGGCGGGATGCCGCGCTGCCAGGTATAGAAAGTCTCGCCAGCCGTGAGCGCCTCGCGCGCCGCATCGCTGATGAAAGCGGGCGTCGGCAGGTCGCCTTCGCCGACCCAGAGCGGAATCAGCCCATCGCGCCCGCGGGCATAGTTCACCACTTCGACGATGCCGCTTTCGGGCGCCGCAAGTGCACGGGGACTGATGCTGCTCAGAATGGTCATCGGCGGGCTCCGGAGGCACGACGGTCCCGGGTCGGATCGCCCAAGATTATCGTGAAAGATACCAATGGACTGGAGCGGAGATGGCCTGCCCCAGGTTGCCCGTCGCTTCTAGCCGCTTTCGTCTGAGCGATCACGCGACTTTATCTGACCGGTTTATCGATTTCTGTGATGTTTTGAGGCCCCGGCGAGCCGGGGCCTCGAAGAAAGAGTTAGGCGCGCTGCTTCAGCAGATCGCGGATTTCGGAGAGCAGCAGGATGTCTTCCGGCGGCGGAGCGGCCGGCGCCTCGTCCTTCTTCTTCTCCATCGACGCGCGCATGCGGTTCACAGCCTTGATCATCAGGAAAATGATCCAGGCGAGGATCAGGAAGTTGATGAGCACGGTGATGAAGTTGCCGTAGGCAAAAACGGCGCCCTGCGCGCGAGCGGCGGCGAGAGACGTCGCGGTCACATTGGCGGAGAGCGGGACGAAGTAGTTGGAGAAATCGAAACCGCCGCCAGTGAGCGCACCAACAATCGGCATCACGAGGTCTTCGACGACCGACGTCACGATCTTGTTGAAGGCAGCGCCGATGATGACACCGACCGCGAGATCCATCACGTTCCCGCGGGCAATAAACTCCTTGAACTCATTCAGCATACGTCTCTCCGTTCTATCCCCGTTGAAAACGACCGCCGGCGCTGTCCCGCGCTGCAACCGTTTACGGAAACTAAACCAAAGCGGGCAGCGAGAAAACCATTCTTTGCCTTTGGTCAAATCGCGCCTGCGAAAAGAAGGAACGAAACCCCTCCGCGTCCGAAAGCGCATTTTCTCTTGCAGCGCCTTGGACTTAAGACTCATGCGCGGGGCAATTCTCAACCTGACGGACTTGTCCTATGCTTCGCGTCGGAGGAGTGAGGCATGCTTTCGGGTTCGGTCATCTTTGCCTCGGCCTTCGCCTATCTGCTGCTGCTGTTTGCAGTCGCGAGCTATGGCGACCGGCGGGCCAGGAGGAAAAGCGCTGCGCTGAAAGGCAGACCGCTCGTCTATGCCCTCAGCCTTGCGATCTATTGCACGTCCTGGACCTATTTCGGCGGCATCGGGCTTGCGGCCGAGCGCGGGCTCGAATTCACCGGTATCTATATCGGGCCGATCCTGATGTTCACGCTGGGTATGCCGCTGATCCGCAAGATCATCCGCCTCGCCAAGACAGAGAAACTGACCTCCGTCGCCGACTTCATCGCCGCGCGCTACGGCAAGAACCCGGCCGTGGCAGCAATCGTCGCGCTGATCTCGCTGGTCGGCGCCATCCCCTATATCGCGCTGCAACTCAAGGCGATTTCGAGTTCTGTCGCGGCGATGATCAACACCAGCGACTACGGCATCGGCGCCGGGCAGAGCTTCATCGACCTGCCGCTGCTCGTGACCTTGTTTCTCGCCTGCTTCGCCATCGTTTTCGGCACGCGCCACACCGACGCGACGGAGCACCAGGACGGGCTGATCCTGGCGATCGCAATGGAGTCGCTGGTCAAGCTCGTGGCACTCGTCACTGCCGGCTTCTACATCGTCTTCGTCATTTTCAACGGCCCGGCGCATCTCTGGTCACTGGCCACCGAAAGCCCGGCGGTACAATCGGCACTGTCCTACGAGACCCCGACGGCGCGATGGATCCTGCTGATCGTCACCTCGGCCTTCGCGGTGATCATGCTACCGCGCCAATTTCACGTCACCGTCGTCGAAAACCGCACGGACGGAGAACTTCGGACCGCCGGCATTCTCTTCCCGCTTTATCTGGTCGCCATCAATCTCTTTGTGCTGCCGATCGCGATTGCCGGCATCCTCACCTTCTCGGGCTCGGGGGACGCGGACCTTTACCTCTTGACCCTGCCACTCGCCAACGGCCTGCCGCTCCTGACGCTGATTACCTTCATTGGCGGTTTCTCGGCAGCGACGGCCATGGTGATCGTCGCGTCGGTGGCGCTGTCGATCATGATTTCCAACGACATCGTCATGCCGGTGTTCCTGCGCCGCAATCTCAGCCAGCGCGGGGGCTTGCAGGAAAACCTTGCGGGGACGCTTCTCAACATCCGCCGCTCGGCGATCTTCGTCGTGCTGCTGCTCGGCTACGGCTATTACCGCTCCGCCGATATCAGCGCCGGGCTTGCATCGCTGGGGCTACTGTCTTTCGTCGCCATCTCCCAGATGGCGCCGGCCATGCTCGGAGGCCTCGTCTGGCGCCAGGCGAATGCGCGCGGCGCGATCACCGGCATGGTCTCGGGCTTCTTCGTCTGGGCCTATCTCCTGTTCCTGCCGAGCCTCGGCGGACCGGACAATTCTCAGGTCGCGGCAACGGTCCTAAGCTTCCTACTGCCATTTACAGACCTGTTCTCGGGTCCCGGCGCCGACCCGCTGGTCAATGCCACGACGCTGAGCCTGCTCGTCAACTGTAGCGCCTATGTGCTGGCGTCACTGACGCGAACGCCGAAGCCGATCGAGCGCTTCCAGGCCGGCATCTTCATCACCCGGCGGTCGCGCACCGAGGGCACCTTCCGCGGTCGCAAGACCAAGGTCACGGTACGCGATCTCAAGGCGACGATCGGCCGCTACATGGGCACCGAGCGCATGCAGCGCTCGTTCCACACCTATGAGCGCCAATCCGGCCGCTGGCTGGACGACAACGCGCCGGCCGACATGGCGGTCGTGCATTTTTCCGAGCAGTTGCTCGGCAGCGCCATTGGCTCATCCTCGGCGCGTCTCGTGCTTTCGCTCGTCCTGCAGCGCGGCGACGACACGTCGTCGGACACGGCCTGGCTGCTCGACCAGGCAAGCGAGGCGCTGCAGTACAATCAGGATATGCTGCAGACGGCACTCTCGCAGATGGACCAGGGCATCGCCGTCTTCGACAATGCCAACAACCTGATCATCTGGAACCGGCGCTTCCGCCAGCTTCTCGACTTGCCTGAAGCCGCCGGCCAGGTGGGCTTCCCGCTGGCCGATATCGTCTCGATCCTCACCAAGCGCGGCGATATCCGCAAGGATCAGGAAAAGGGGCTGATCGCCAACTTCCTGACACTCGACAAACCCTTCCTGCTCGAACTTAGCAATGGCGAGCGCATCATCGAAGTGCGTACCAACGCCATGCCCGACAAGGGCATCGTCACCACCTATACCGACATCACCCAGCGCGTTGCCGCCGACATGGCGCTGAAACAGGCGAACGAGACTTTGGAACTGCGCGTCGAGGAGCGTACTGGCGAGCTGACCCGCGTGAACCGAGAGCTCGCCGAAGCACGGGCTGCCGCGGAAGAGGCCAATATCGGCAAGACGCGGTTCTTCGCAGCGGCCGGCCACGACATCCTGCAGCCGCTCAATGCCGCCCGGCTCTACTCCTCCTCGCTGGTCGAGCGGCTCGGCGATTCCGATGATAGCACACTGGTCGAGAACATCGATTCCTCGCTGGAATCGGTCGAAGCCATTCTCGGCGCCGTGCTCGACATCTCACGCCTCGACACCGGCGCTATGAAGCCGCGGCTGCAATCCGTGCCGCTCAACGACCTGCTCCGCCGCATCGAGACCGATTTCGCGCCGATCGCCCGCGCGAAGGATCTCGAACTGGTGGTCATGCCGACATCGCTCACGGTGCGCAGCGATCCGAACCTGCTTCGACGCGTGGTCCAGAACCTCGTTTCCAACGCGATCAAATATACGCTCGCCGGCAAGGTGCTGGTCGGCGTGCGCAGGCATGGTGCGATGGCGACGATCGAGGTGCTCGATTCCGGCATCGGTATTCCATCCTCAAAATTCCGGACGGTGTTCAAGGAGTTCGCCCGGCTCGACGAGGGCGCGCGCACGGCTTCCGGCCTCGGCTTAGGCCTTTCGATCGTCGATCGCATCTCGCGCGTGCTCAACCATCCGGTCAGCCTGCAATCGACACCGGGCAAGGGCACCGGCTTCAAGGTGACATTGCCGCTGGACATTAGCGCCGGCGAACGGGTCGCCGTCCGCCCGGTCGTTCCCAGCAAGGCAAGCGAGGCGCTCAACGGCTTGCGTGTGCTGTGCATCGACAATGAGCCGCGCATCCTCGAGGGCATGAAGGTGCTGCTGTCCGGCTGGGGTTGCGTCGTCAGTACGGCTGAATCGGTTGCCGCCTGCGCCGAGATGGCCGCACAGCCGGCCGAAAGGCCGCACGCTGTTATTGCCGACTACCACCTAGACGATGGAACGGGCATCGAGGCAATCGCGAAGATCCGGCTCTCCGCGGGTGAGGCGATCCCGGCCTTGCTGGTGACGGCGGATCGCACTCCGGAAGTGCGCGCCGCCGCCGAGCGCGACGGCGTCTCGATCCAGAACAAGCCGGTGCGACCGGCAGCGATGCGGGCGTGGCTGACGCAACTTTCGACGGCTGCACGAACGGCTGCTGAGTGAGCGGCGTCGGCGGTGCGCCGGCGATAGAAGAATATGGCTGTAGCGCTGGGTCAACCGCCTCAGGCCGCGGCGACGGTGCCTATCTTGGAAAGCTGGATGACCGCCTGAGTGCGGCTGTCGACATTGAGCTTCAACAGGATCGCCGAGACATGCGCCTTGATGGTTGCCTCGGAGACGCCGAGCTCATAGGCGATCTGCTTGTTGAGCAGGCCTTCGCCCAGCATGCTGAGAACACGCGACTGCTGCGGCGTCAGCGTCTGCAGCCGCTGCAGCAGATCGGCGACTTCCGGTTCGTATTCCTGGGTCTGGTCATAGCCCGCCGGCACGAAGACCTCGCCGGCCATCACCTTCTCGATCCCCTCGCGGATTTCCTCGATACCGGCCGACTTCGACAGGAAGCCGGAGGCGCCAAGGTCGAGCGCGCGGTGAATCGTTGCCGGATCGTCATGGGCGGAAACCACCATGACCGGCAGGCTCGGAAATTCGGCGCGAAGCGCAATCAGGCCGGATAGGCCGCTGACGCCGGGCATGGTCAGGTCCAGCAGCAGGAGATCGGCATCCGGATAATCGGCAGCGGCCTTGCGGGCGGCGGCAAAATCGCCCGCCTCGACGATGGCGGGCGCGCCGTCCATGCCGCTGAGGGCCTGGCGCATTGCGCCCCGAAACAGCGGATGATCGTCCGCGATGATGATGGTCATGTCCGGCGTCATGTCGCTCCCTCCCAAGAGCCCGGCCTGCGACCTGCACGCCTCCACGCGCCGATCCGCATTCCGCATGGCCGATCCGGCGTCTCAGGTCTTCTGCGGCTCCGTCGCGGGGTCGCTGCCTTCGAGATCCTTCACGATATCCATGAACTTACGCATCATTCTTTCCATGATGCCCATTGTCCGGTCAATCTCTTCGTCGGTCGGAAGGTCCCGTTTCGCGACGCTATCACCGGATTTGACGGCCTTTTCCAAGGTCTCCACCCGTTTGGTCAAGAGGTCGATCTCCAGCTCGAGCGCGGAGCGTTCGTCCGCTGCCATGCGGCAGACGAGTTCGCCGTTCCTTTCCTGGCAGAGTGACACTTCGCCGGTTTGCGTGTCGAGCCGGGCGATGCCCGTCTCGGATTTCTGCATGCTATAGCGGCCGGGCGCCGGATCCTGCGCCGAGGCGATGCCGGCGAATGCCAGGCCGGCACCAATCAGAAGTGCGACAGTTGCTTTTCTCATGACGTCCTCTCCGTTGCGGTCCTTGCCAGATGACGTCCGGCACATGAACGGGATGAGCGAAATCGATCTTCACCACCGATTATGCGCGAATCGACGTCCTTCTGCGATGGACAATCGCCGATATTTGCGGCAAGGCCACGACAGAAGATTACGGGGACAGACGGGCACAATGGGTTCCATCATCTACAAGATCGTTCCGGCCTCGCTGTGGCAGGAAGCCAGGCGCAGCGGGCGCTTCGACGGTGCACCCGTCGATCTCGCCGACGGTTACGTCCATTTTTCGACCGGCGAGCAGGTCGTCGAGACGGCGGCGCGCTATTTCGAAGGACAGGAAGACCTGCTGCTGGTCGCCGTCGATGGCGACGCGCTCGGCGAGGAACTGGTCTACGAACCCTCGCGCGGTGGTGCCCTCTTCCCGCATCTCTACGCCCCCCTCTTCCTCTCCGCCGTGGTCTGGGAAAAACCCCTGCCGCTTGGCGCCGATGGCTCGCATACGTTCCCGGAACTTGACGCATGAACCCGCTTACCAATCTTGCCCGTCGTGGCCTCTTCCTGTTCGATCCGGAGGCCGCACACGGCCTGTCGATCAAGGCGCTGAAGACCGGGCTCGTGCCCAGCTGTCCCGCCAAGGCCGACAAGCGGCTTTCCCAGACGGTCGCGGGCATCGAGTTTCCGAACCCGATCGGCATGGCCGCAGGCTACGACAAAAATGCCGAGGTGCCGGAAGCGCTGCTGAAGGTCGGTTTCGGGTTCACCGAGATCGGCACGGTCACGCCGAAGCCGCAGTCCGGCAACGACAAACCGCGCATTTTCCGGCTGGTCGAGGACGAGGCCGTCATCAACCGGCTGGGCTTCAACAATGAGGGCCATGGCGCGGCACTGGCGCGGCTCAAGGCCTGCTCGCGCAATGCGCTGATCGGCGTCAATATCGGCGCCAACAAGGACAGTGCCGACCGCATTGCCGACTATGTGAACGGCATTCATGCCTTCTACTCGGTCGCCCGCTATTTCACCGCCAACGTCTCTTCGCCCAACACGCCCGGCCTGCGCGACCTGCAGGCGCGTGAGAGCCTCGCCGCCCTGCTATCGGCCGTGCTCTCGGCTCGCGACGAGGAAGCCCGCAGCAGCAACCGCTACGTTCCGGTATTCCTGAAGATCGCACCCGATCTGACGGAAGAGGGCATGGATGACATCGCAGCCGAAGTGCTCGCCCACAATCTCGATGGTCTGATCGTCTCCAACACGACGCTTTCGCGCGAAGGCCTGAAGGATCAGACCCAGGCGAAGGAAGCCGGCGGCCTCTCCGGCAAGCCGCTCTTCGAGAAGTCGACGGCGGTGCTTGCCCGCATGCGCAAGCGCGTCGGACCGAACCTGCCGATCATCGGCGTCGGCGGCGTCGGTTCGGCCGAGACCGCAGCGGAGAAGATCCGCGCCGGCGCCGATCTGGTCCAGCTCTATTCCTGCATGGTCTATGAGGGCCCCGCGCTGCCCGGCCGTATTGTGCGTGGTCTTTCCGATCTCTGCGACCGTGAACGGCTCAACTCGATCCGCGACATCCGCGACAGCCGCATCGACTATTGGGCCGGCCGGAAGGTCTGACGCGCTTTCGCTGGAATTCTCGAAAGCAGAAAGACGCCGCGCATCAGCAGGAAAAGGTTGAGGCCGGCCCAGAGCCCGTGATTGCCGAAGACGGGTACGAGCACGGCCAGGGCCGCCGCGTAGCCGACAAAGGCCGCTACCATCATGTTGCGCATCTCGCGCGACCAGGTGGCGCCGATGAAGACGCCGTCCATCAGGAAGGCGAGTGCGCCCGTGGTCGCGGTTACCGCCGCCCAGGGCAGATACTCGTATGCGGCCGCGCGGACATCGGGCGCCGTCGTCAGCAGATTGACGAGCCTGTCGCCGAGGAGCACGAGGGCGATCGTGGTGACCAGAGCGAGTCCCAGCGACCAGGCGCCCGTGAGGCGTAGCGCCCGATCGAAGGCCGGGCGGTAGCGGGCGCCGATCGAGCGGCCGATCAGTTGTTCGGCAGCATTGGCGAGACCGTCGAGGTAGTAGCCGGCAACCAGGAAGATCGTCATCAGCACCGCGTTTGCCGCTAGCGTCACCGGTCCGAAGGCCGTGCCGATGCGCGTCATCAGCGTGAAAGCGGCCAGCAGCACGAAGGAGCGGATCATGATGTCGCGGTTGAGCCCGAAGAGCGGCTTCAGCCGTTCGCGATCGCAGATCAGCGCCCAGCTCGGCGCGTCCATGCGATCGAAGCGCCCATAAACGATGGCAAAGCCGGCAAGCGCACCGACAATCTCGCCGATGACGGTCGCGAGCGCGACACCCGTCACACCCCAGCCGAGAACGAGACCGAGCAGGATCGAGAGCACAATGTTGATGCCGTTGATCAGTGTCTGCAACGCCAGACCGATGATACCTTCGCCGCGGCCAAGCACGAAACCGAGGATGGCGTAGTTCGCAAGAGCGGCAGGCGCGGAAATGATGCGACAGAGAAAATAGGTCCGGGTGACGGCCGCCACCTCGGGCTCCGGTCCCATCAGCCAGAGGCCGCCGGACAGCAGAAGCGGCGACACGAGCAGGCTGACCGCACCGCAAATGAGCGCGATGATCAGCGATCGCCAGAACACCGCCTGCTGCTCACGGCGGTCACCGCGGCCATAGGCCTGGGCAACCAACCCCGTCGTCGCTGCCCGCAGGAAATTGAAGGTGGTGAAGATCAGGTCGAACAGGATGGCGCCGATCGCAAGGCCTGCCAGCAGCGTCGCCTGCCCCATGCGTCCGACGACAGCCGTATTGACCAGCCCGAGCAGCGGCGTCGTCAGAAAGCCGAGCGTCATCGGCAGCGCAATTGCCAGGATCAGCCGATGGGTGACGTGAAAGGGGCCGGCAGGATCGCTCGGCGAGACGGGAGAGGCGGTCATCGAACGGTCCGGGCGTGATAGGTGAGAGTTGACCGTTTTAGGGAATGAGCATGGGGGGATGCAAGGTGGCAATTGCCGCTGCCGACCGCGAATACATGCGCGGGTCAGCGTATGTGAAGGCCCCTCTCCTCGGATCTAACCGGAGGACTAGCCGTCTCCCCGCAGATGGAGAGAGGGGACGTCGCGACGGACCGAGCAAGCGCCACAGGTCTCCTGCTCCCCATCCCTCTGGGGAGTAGGGCCCGGCAGGGGGATGAGGGGCAAAGCTCAAGAGAGCGGTCGCGGAGTGGTGAGGCCCGCTTAGCCCGAAAGCACCATGGCCCAGAAGGGTCGGTTGCCGGAGGCGGCGTTCTGGGCGACCGCAACGCCGAGGCCGCGATAGTTGCCGAGCATGTTTTCGAGATGCTTGGGCGACTTGAACCAGGCGTCATAGGCGCGTTCTGCGTCGTCCTGGCCCATGGCAATGTTCTCGGCGGCCGGCAGGGTCACGCCCTGGCCCTTCATCCGGTCGTAGAAACTGTCGTTCCAGCCGATCAGATGCTGCATCTTACCAACCTTGGCCATGCGCGCCGCCTGGCTCATTGCAGCGGCCGAAGCCGCGCGGTCGGCCACGAGCTCTGTCAGCCCCTTGCCCTTGCGCAGCTTGTTGACGTAGCCGAGGCTCGCCGCAGTCTGGTCGCTGCCGGTGCCGCTTTCAGGCGTCAGCACCTTGGAGGTCGTGCAGCCGGCAAGCGCGCCGAGCGATAGGATGGCGGTGGCGCGCAGAAGGCCGCGGCGTTCGATGAGAAGAAACCGGTCCTGCATCATCAGCGCCGATAGCTCAGCACGCGAAGGATAACGAAGGCCGGAACGACGATCACGGCACCGAGCAGCAGGTAGTCCCCTACCCGGCCGAGTGCGGCAAAGCCGGTGTACCAGAGGTCGAGCAGGAAGTTTCGGACAGCGAAGTAGATATCGGTCGGATACCAACCGAACATCCTCATCACGAAGCCGACGAGGATCGACACCACGACGAGCTTGACCAGCACGCGCAGCGGCGAGTCACCCAAGAATCTGTCCATTCCGTCCGACATCCTCGAACTTCTCCTGTTTGTCTTCACATAAGCCGCGATCGGCGGCGTCGCAAGTCGGCCAGCCCCTGCATGGCGCCCAAGCTCTCTGTTTGGGCCAGATTCCGCTTGTGTTTTGCCGCATCCGGCGTCAGAAGCGCTGATCGCAACCAACATCTCACATTGATGACGCTCAACCAGCTCTCCTCCGGCGACCTGATCGCCGACCGCCGCGCCGACTACGCAAAAATGCTTGCCGAGGGCGGCGAGCACTCAAGCGCGGCCGAACTCATGGAACAGGCGCTGGAACAGGCACCCAACTGGGCAGCCGGCTGGTTTCGGCTGGCGGACTATGAGGAAAAATCGGGCCGGAAAGAGGCGGCGATCGAAGCGCTGCGGAAAACGCTGGCGCTCAGCCCTCAGGACATCTTCGGCGCCGGCCTGAAACTGGCTCTGCTTGGCGCTGCGGCCATGCCCGAACAGCCGCCGAGCCTCTATGTCGAGCGCCTCTTTGACGACTATGCCGACCGCTTCGACAAGGCGCTGGTGGAAAAGCTCGGCTATACCGTGCCGCAAAAGCTCGCGGCTCTGATCCAAAGCCATACCGGAGGCCTCATCTTCGAGCATGTGACGGATCTCGGCTGCGGCACCGGCCTCTTCGGCAAACGCATCCGGGATCAGGCACAGTTTCTCGAAGGTTTCGACATCTCCATCAATATGCTCGCCAAGGCCGAGGCGAAATCCACCTACGATCGGCTGGCACGCGCCGACCTCTCGCTCTCGCCGGAAATATCCGGCATCTTCGGCAATTTCGCCCCCGCCCGGGCCGATCTCGTCAGCGCCGCCGACGTTCTCATGTATCTCGGCAATCTCGACAGTGTCTTCGACATTACCCTCCGACTGCTTGACGCAGGCGGCCACTTCGCCTTCTCGGTCGAGGATGCGGGCGATGGCGTGGATTTCCTCCTACGCCCCTCGCTGCGCTATGCCCACAGCGAAACCTATATCCGCGGGCTCTGCGCGACGCATGGTCTGGAGTTCAAGGCCATCGAGCGCACCGTCATCCGTATGGATGCCGGCCAACCGGTTTTCGGCATCCTGTTCCTGGCGCGCAAGCCTGCATAAAACGCAAGGCAGAGTCGCAAAAATAGGTCAGCATAACTGACATATTTTTCTTGATTGTTGTTGTGCGTTGCAGCATTGCTGCGGCCATCGCAATCGAGGATTTGCCATGGCTCAGATCAGCAGCGTTTTCGGTCTCTGGAACACCAGCCCGACCCGGCACTCAGCCGTCGAGGACCTGCAGGGCATCTTCACCGGCAGCCTGATTGCCGCGCTCGGCCTCTATTTCCTCGCAAGCGCGGGTCTGCTCACCGGCAGCACCGCGGGCGTCGCCTTCCTGCTGCACTACGCCTTCGGAATCAATTTCGGCCTCGCCTTCTTCCTGCTCAACCTGCCGTTCTTCTACCTGTCGCTGAAGCGGCTGGGCCCGGCCTTCACGGTCAAGACCTTCATCGCCATCGGCGTGACCTCGTTCCTGACAGACATCCAGTCGCGCCTCTTCCAGATCGGCACGATCCAACCGGCCTGGGCCGCCCTGCTCGGCGGCCTGCTGCTCGGCTACGGCCTGCTGGCACTCTATCGCCACCGCGCCAGTCTCGGCGGCGTCGGCATTCTCGGCATCTACCTGCAGGAGCGTTTCGGCATTCGCGCCGGTCTGGTGCAGCTTGCGATCGACATGGTCGTGCTCGTCTTTGCCTTCGGCGTGACCTCACCCACAGTCGTCGCTTGGTCGGTGCTCGGCGCGGTCGTCCTCAACCTGTTCGTGGCCATCAACCACCGCGCCGATCGGTACATCGCCCTCTAGATCGGTTTCCCGCTTGGAAGGCCTGTTGCAAGAGGCAATTCCGGGAGAGCGCCTCATGCTTTTCCCGGAACAGCTGTGACTCAGGCAGCCTTTGACGGCACGTCGACCGGATGCTGGGAGCGGAAGCCGACGGCGATCCGGTTCCAGGTGTTGATCACCCCAATCGCGACCGTGAGCTTGGTGATCTCGGCCTCGGTGAAATGCTCCTTCAGCGGCTCGAAATCTTCGTCCGGCGCACGGGTCTGGGCGATGTTGGTCAGCGATTCCGTCCATGCAAGCACAGCGCGCTCGCGCGCGTCGTAGATCGGCGATTCACGCCAGGTGCAGATCAGGTGGATCCACTGCTCGCTGAGGCCGCTATGGCGCGCCTCCTTCACATGCATGTCGACGCAATAGGCGCAGCCGTTGATCTGCGAGGCGCGAAGCTTGATCAGGTGGATCAGGCGGGGCTCCAGGCCGGAGTCCTTGACGACGTATTTGTCCAGCGCGGCAACGGCCTTATAGGCATCCGGGGCGGCTTCGACGAAATTGAAACGCGGTTGCATGCACTTTTCCTTGGGTTGACGTGATTTATGGGGTTGGCGGACGATCTCAAACGCCGGCGGCTGACCGGCGTTCGTTGATCTCAAGGAACGCATTGGTTCTTGCGGCAATGCTGCCGTCATCCTTGGCATAGAGCTCTTCCATGATGCTGGCGATGGTCACGCGCCTGAGCTCGGCGCGATAGGCCTGCTCGGCCCTCAGCATCGCGGCATTGATGGTGCAGGGCGTCGTCGGCTTGCACGTGTATGGATTGGGACCGCGCAGGCGGATCTCGTTGCAGCGGAACGCCGGCTCCGGGCCCTCGACCGCAAGCACGATGTCGAGCAGGCTTATCTTCTCCGGCTTGTGGGCAAGGCGATAACCGCCCTTCGGGCCCGGCACCGCCTCCAACAACCCTGCCCCCGACATTGCCTGCAGATGCTTCAGGAGATAGCTGGTGGAGACGCCATGGAACTCGGCAAGGGCAGCAGCCGACAGCGTGCTGCCCGGCTGCAGACAGCTCAGCATCGTCACACTGTGAATGGCCTGCTCGACCCCATCACCAAGTTTCATTGGCACCTCAATAATCATAGATATATTTTATCCATGATTCTCAAAAAGAGTCAACGGGACCGCCTGACACCCTCCTGACAGGCTTCTCTTTTGACAGATTTGATCTACCTTTGTTCTCCGTGAACAGGATCGATTCCCCGGAACCGCAAGGCGACGCCCTGACCTTGCCCGCCCCCTTTCTGCGCTGGTTCGGCGAGAAGGGCTGGCGGCCGCGCGCTCACCAGCTCGAGTTGCTGGCGCGCGCCGAGACGGGAGAAAGCACACTGCTGATCGCGCCGACGGGCGCCGGCAAGACGCTTGCCGGCTTCCTGCCTTCGCTGGTCGATCTCACCCGACGCGGCAAGATCCCGCCCGGTTCGGCCTTCGTCGGCATCCACACGCTCTACATTTCGCCTTTGAAAGCTCTCGCTGTCGACATCGAGCGCAATCTGATGAAGCCGGTCGGCGAAATGGGCCTGCCGGTGCGCGTCGAAAACCGAACGGGCGACACGCCGACCGCCAAGCGCCAACGGCAGAAGCTCAATCCGCCCGACATTCTCTTGACAACGCCTGAACAGCTGGCGCTGCTGCTTGCCAACGGCGAGGCCACGCGTTTCTTCAAAGACCTGCGCTACGTCGTCTTCGACGAGTTGCACTCGCTCGTCACCTCCAAGCGCGGTCATCTCCTCTCGCTCGGCCTGGCGCGGTTACGCCGGCTGGCGCCGCGGCTGCAGACGATCGGGCTTTCGGCGACGGTCTCGGATCCGATGGACCTGCAGCGGTGGCTGGCGCCACAGGAACCGGACGCGAACAACCACGCCGGGCTTGTGCTCGTCGAAGGCGGCGCCAAACCGCAGATCTCCATCCTCAAGACGGAAGAGCATGTGCCTTGGGCCGGGCACTCGGCGCGCTACGCCATCGCCGATGTCTACGCCGCCATCAAGGAGCACGGCACCACCCTGCTCTTCGTCAACACCCGTAGCCAGGCCGAACTGCTCTTCCAGGAACTCTGGACGATCAACGACGACAATCTGCCGATCGCGCTGCACCACGGCTCGCTCGACGTCGCCCAGCGCCGCAAGGTCGAGGCGGCAATGGCGGAGAACCGCCTGCGGGCCGTGGTCGCCACTTCGACGCTCGATCTCGGCATCGACTGGGGCGATGTCGATCTCGTCGTGCATGTCGGCGCGCCGAAGGGGGCGAGCCGCCTTGCCCAGCGCATCGGCCGTGCCAACCACCGCATGGACGAACCCTCGAAGGCGATCCTGGTGCCGGCCAATCGCTTCGAGGTGATGGAATGCCAGGCGGCGCTCGACGCCAACTATATCGGTGCGCAGGATACGCCGCCCGTCGGCAAGGGTGCGCTCGACGTGCTCGCCCAGCACGTGCTCGGCATGGCCTGCGCCGCACCCTTCGACCCGCTGTCACTTTACGACGAGATCACCACGGCCTCGCCCTACAAGACCCTTGCCTGGGAGACCTTCGAGCGGGTGGTCGATTTCGTGGCGACCGGCGGCTATGCGCTGAAGACCTATGAGCGCTACGCCCGCATCCGCAAAACCAAGGACGGGCTCTATCGTGTCTCCAATCCGCTGGTGGCGCAGCAATACCGGCTGAACGTCGGCACGATCGTCGAGTCGCCGATGCTGAACGTGCGCATGGTCAAGCGCAACCAGCGCGGTGCGCTCGGTCGCGGCGGTATGCCGCTCGGCAAGGTCGAGGAATACTTCCTCGAAATGCTGTCCCAAGGCGATACCTTCATGTTCTCCGGCAAGGTGCTGCGCTTCGAAGGAATCCGTGAGAACGAATGTCTTGTCAGCCAGGCCTTCACCTTTGATCCCAAGGTGCCGAGCTATGCTGGCGGCAAGTTCCCGCTCTCGACCTATCTGGCCGCGCAGGTGCGCAAGATGCTCGCCGATCCGGCGCGGCGCGCGGCGCTTCCGGACCAGGTGCGCGACTGGCTGTCGCTGCAGAAGGATGTCTCGATGCTGCCGCGCGAGGACGAACTTCTGATTGAGACCTTTCCGCGCGGCAGCCGCCACTACATGGTCGCCTATGCCTTCGAGGGGCGGCTGGCGCACCAGACGCTCGGCATGCTGCTTACCCGCCGGCTCGACCGCGCCGGATTGAAGCCGCTCGGCTTTGTCGCAACGGATTACTCCCTGGCGGTCTGGGCCCTCGACGACCTCGGCGCCACCTTCGAACTCAGTCGCGGCGCCCTCGCCGACCTCTTCGACGAGGATATGCTCGGCGATGATCTCGAGGCCTGGCTGAACGAATCCTTCCTCCTGAAGCGCACCTTCCGCAATTGCGCCGTGATCGCCGGGCTGATCGACCAGAGGCACCCCGGCAAGGAAAAGACCGGCCGCCAGGTCACGGTCTCGGCGGACCTCATTTACGACGTATTGCACGCGCACGAGCCGGACCACCTGCTGCTCGAGGCGACCCGCAACGATGCGGCAACAGGGCTTTTGGACATCGCTCGCCTCGGGGATATGCTGAAGCGAATCAAGGGACACATCACCCATCGACGGCTCGACCACATCTCGCCGCTGGCCGTGCCGGTCATGCTGGAGATCGGCAAGGAGATGGTCCAGGGCGAGGCGCAGGACTTCCTGCTTTCGGAGGCCGCCGACGACCTGATCCACGAAGCGATGGGCGGTTTGGATGCGGATTGATAGGAAAATGGCTTTGAGAATGAGCAGTCTGTGGCGTCGGGCGGGTTACTCCCCTCTGGACGGTCTGCCGCGTCCGGCGGGTAACCCCCTCCGTACACAGCGCGCGAGACCATAACCATGCACCGCCTCGCCCACGCACTATCGGCACAAACGACTGCCCCGCTCCTCCACGCCCAGACAATCATCAACGGCGTCGTTGCGATCTGCGATCCGCTCGGCAGCCTCTATCTGCCGGAGACAAGCACGCTCGTCGTCTCCGACCTGCATCTGGAAAAAGGTTCTGCCTTTGCCCGGCGCGGCATGCTGCTGCCGCCCTATGATACGCTGGCGACGCTGCGCGTGCTCGAAGCCGCGATCGCCCGTCACAATCCGAAACTCGTCATCAGCCTCGGCGACAACTTCCACGATCGCGTCGGCTCGGCGGTGATGCCGGATACGTTCCGCCACATGATCGCGGCGATGGCGCTCGGGCGGGAATGGGTCTGGATCAACGGCAACCACGACCCGGACGGCGCCTTTGGGCTGCCGGGCGCCTCGATGGACGAGCTTAGCCATGCCGGTCTCGTTTTCCGGCACGAGCCGAAGCGCGGCGAAGTCGTGGGCGAGATCGCCGGCCATCTGCATCCGGCAGCAACGGTGGTGAGACGAGAAAGGGCCGTGCGCCGCGCCTGCTTTGCGACGGACGGCACGCGCATGCTGATGCCGGCCTTTGGTGTGACCACCGGCGGGCTCGACCTCAGGCATCGGGCGATGACCGGGCTGTTCGACCGCAGCAAGCTGGTCGCCCACATGCTCGGGCGCGACCGGATCTATTCGGTCCGGTTTGCCAATCTCATCGCCTGACGAGAGCGGGGAACCCGGCGCGGCTCTCCCGTGCAGGGGCTCCGCCTGTGATCAGAACGCGTTGAACGTCAGGGTGGTCAGCGAGCGCGAGATGCCCGGCACCGTGGCAATGTTGTCATTGATGAACTTGCCGATGTCCTGGCCTTCTTCGATGTAGACCTTGATGATCAGGTCGTAATCGCCGCTCGTCGAGTACATTTCCGATACGATCTCCTTGCGGTAGATCTCGTCGGCGACCTCGTAGGTCTTGCCGGGAGCGCACTGCAACTGGACAAAAATCGGTTTCATCGAGCTTCCTCTGTCTGTGTCGCGTCGCTTGCCGTCATCCGGGGGATTGGCGCAAGCAGCATCGCCTTCTCGAACTCACCACGCCCTTTGGCGCGGCGCATTCAGATCAACATGTTCGGGACGCCGGGTACTTTACCCCTAAAGCATCCTGCTGCTCTTTCTTTAAACGCGTGCCGGGCAAAAGCAAACGCAAGGCGAGCTTCTGCCCAAACTATTCCTTGCGGAAGATCACGCTGGCGCCCCAGCCGGTGATGACTGCGAGCAGGACGGCGACGAGGCCGTAGAAAAGCGGCTGCTGATGCGCGGCCTGGGTAATGAACTGCTCCAGGCCCGTTTTGACGACACGCAGCGGCAGCGCCTTCGCGGCGACGAAGACGCCGTCGCGGAAGAGATAGGCACGCACCACGTGGACCCCGTTCGGTACGTTCGCCGGCAGGCGCACCGAGGCCTTGAACAGGCTCGCACTGATGAACTGCACCCCACCCGGATCGCGCTCGTAGACGCCGCTCGTTTCGCGGATGCGACGGAAAGCATCGCGGAACTCGCCGAGATTGCTGCCGTCGCCGACGAAACCGAGCGGCACCAGCCGCATGTGATCGACACCGATGCCCATATTGCCCATCTCGCCGGGCGGCGCGATCGTTTCGATATCGCGCGTGCTCGACAGCGAATAGGATTCCGGCACCAGCTCGAAGGTCATGGAACTGGTGTTCACCCAGATGCCGAAGACGCGCTCCTTCTTGCGCACCGTCGCGTTGTCTTTCGGGCCTTCGAGGGACACGATGATGTTGTACCGGCCTTGGGCCAATAACCCGGAATCAAAACCGTCCACTGCGCCGAAGATCGTCAGATCCGCGCCGCGAAAATCCGAGGTAATGGCGATCTCGTCGGTGGAGATGCCGATCTCCAGCTTCTCTGTGAGATCGGCGTTTTCTTCCTGCAGGGCGGCACCGGCCGGCGCAGCCAGGGCAAGGACGAAAAGAGCGAGTGCTGTGCGGGCAAAACGGATCATCAGAAACCGAACCCCGCGGATACGACCGAATAGACGTCCTTCGGCGGGATGACGAGCTCGATCGCCAGACGGATGCCGACGGCGAGAACGAGGAGCGCCAGCAGCGCGCGCAATTGTTCGCCGCGCAGCTTCTGACCGACGCGCACGCCATACTGAGCACCGATGACGCCGGCGATCATCAGGACGAAGGCGAGCACGATGTCGACAGTATAGTTGGTCGATGCCTGGACGATGACCGTATAGGCCGAGACGAATATGATCTGGAACAGCGACGTACCGACGACGACGTTCGTCGGGATGCGCAGGAGATAGATCATCGCCGGCACCATGATGAAGCCGCCGCCGACACCCATGACCGAGGTCAGGATACCGATGCAGAACCCGAGAGCGATCACCGGAATGACGCTCAGATAGATCTTCGACTTCTTGAAGCGCATCTTCAGCGGCAGGCCATGCACCCAGTTGTGCTGTCCGGGACGGCGCAAGGTCGTCTGCTGGTTCTTGGCCGCCTTGCGCATGGCGGTGATGCTTTCCCAAAGCATCAGGCCGCCGACGGTGCCGAGCAGCACGACATAGAGCAGCGAAATCACCAGATCGAGCTGACCGAGGCGGCGCAGCAGCGAGAATAGCCAGACGCCGACCGTCGCGCCGGCAAGACCCCCGCATAGAAGCACCGTGCCGAGCTTGATATCGATGGTGCCGCGCCGGAAATGCGTGATCGCGCCCGAGATCGACGAGGCCACCACCTGGTTGGCGCCGGTCGCCACCGCCACGACAGGCGGAATATTGTAGAAGATCAGGAGCGGTGTGATCAGGAAGCCGCCGCCGACGCCGAACATGCCGGACAGAAAGCCGACGGCTGCGCCCATACCGAGAATGATGAGTATGTTCACCGACAACTCTGCGATGGGCAGATAGATCGTCACGCCGGGTCCTCGATATGCCAACGGCCCGCAATGCGGGCAAACCGGTTAGTGTGGCAAGCAATTCACCACGAATGAGGGATTATTCGAAAGGCCGGCACCTCTCCCGAGGGCGAGGCGGCTTTCGTCATGCACTCCTGCAGCGTTGCGCTTCCGCCAGGACGTGCCAAGGCCACAGTCGGACCTTGATTGCTGCATCAATTCTTCCTTAGCCTGATTCCGATTAAGGAATTATGCAGCAGGCCTGACATTTCAACCTTTTCAGCCACATGGCAGACGGCTTCGCCACCCGCAACCCGTGTCGCCCGGCTCTGCGGCTTTATTACGGCGCACGTCCAAAGGTCAGGAATTGCGCTTCAGCAATTCCTTGACCAGCTGCTCGGTAATTTCGCCCGTCGGCTCCTGGCCGACCGACTTCTGGAAGGCCTTGATGGCCGCCACGGTCTTCTTGCCCATCTGGCCATCCGGCTTGCCGGCGTCAAAGCCGTTGTTGTTCAGGATCGCCTGGATGTTGCGGACCGCCTTGGTCATGTCGACGCTGGCGGTCTTGTTGGCCGGGCCGACCCAGGCATCCGGAACGTCCACCGTGTTCATCTTGGCGTCGACCGGCTGCGCTTTCCAGGCATCCGCCTTCGCCTTGGCGCTCTCGAGCTGCTCGGGCTTCATCGCCTTGGCAACTTCGTCGCGCTTGGCGGCGGCATCCACATCACCTTCGCGGGCGGCGGCCGAGAACCACTTGTAGGATTCGGTGAGATCCTGCGGTACGCCGTTGCCACGCGCATAGAGGACGGCAAGGTTGAACTGGCTATCGCGAATGCCGAGTTCGGCCGCCTTCGCAAACCACTTCGTTGCCTCGGCAAAATCCGGGGCGCCGTCGCGGCCACTCGCCAGCATGACAGCAAGATTGTGCATGGCGCTGGCGTTGCCCTGGCCGGCGGAAGCGAGATAGAGCGCTTTCGCCTTGGCGGCGTCGCGTGTCACGCCCGTGCCCTTCTCGTACATGCTCGCAAGGCGGTACTGCGCCGGAACGACGCCGGCATCGGCCGCGCGCTGATACCACTTGGCAGCTTCCGCCATGTTTTCCGAAACCCCACGTCCCTCGGTATAGCGAGCGCCGATCTCGTAATAGGCAAGCGGATCGCCCCCCTTGGCGGCCGTCACCAGGGCGGCTGGACCGAAACCTTCAGGCAGGACGACGTCGCCCGGTGCGGCGACCGGCGCCAGCGCCGGTGTCGCCGCGCTCTCGGCGGATGAACTGACAAGGGCAGCACCGCTGGCAGGCGCATTGCCGGCCGGCGTCGGCTGGAACTCGGAAACCGGCGAAGCAGCTTTCGTCTCCGCCACCGGCGCGAGCATCGGTGCCTTTTCCTCGACCGGCGTCCCGATGCTGGTCGTGGGCACGGTCGTCGCCGGGACCGAGATCGAAGCTTCGGATATTTTCGCTGGTGCTCCGGCGGAATCGAGAGGTGCCGCGACCGGGGTCTCGGATGCCGTAAGCGACGTTTCAGCCGGGGACACGGCCGCGCTCTGCGGCAACAGGCCGTCGACGATCTTGTTTTCGCGCGATTCCGGCACCGCCTGATGCTCGATGATCGCGGCCGGCTCCACCGGTGCGCTCTCATGCTTCTTCAGCATGTTGGTGACGAGCGGATAGGACATGATCGCCAGCAGGACCGCGCCGACTGCCATCAGGATCGGCCGGCGGTGACGGGCAAAAGCGCCGCCGATGCCAGAGGTCTTTCCGCCCTGACCGGCCTTGTTCAGGGTGTCGGCCTCTTCGACGGCGAGCTGGGCGGCGCGGCGGGCGGCGGCGATGAAATCCGACTTGTCGCCGTCGGCAGGTTGCACACCCGCCTTGCTCATCTGGCCGGCGCGAACGCGCTCCAGGATCTTCTTGACGTCGGGTACGCCGGAACCCGGCTCCAGCAGCTGGTTGGCTTCCTCGGGCGCAAGCATTTCGGACGGATCGATCGACGGGGTCGGCTCGACGATCTGCCGAGCCTGTTCCGGCGCCGGCTCGGACCGCTTGCCGGAGAAGCGCCGGGTCAAACCTGCAAGCAGGCCGGTGCGGGCCGCAGCGGCCGGTTCGCGCACGTCTTCGACTTCAACGGTCGAGACCTCTTGCTCGTCGGCAAAAGCCGTTGTCGGCTCGGCGACCTGCGCGACCACCACCTGATCTTCAGCCTGCAGGGCGCGGACGTTGCGCTGCAGGTCCTCGTAGCGGTCATCGAGGTCGTTGCCGCCGAATGGATCGTTGAATTCCGGTTGCGCGGCCCTCGGCATCATCGCCGGTTCGCGCATTACCGGCGCTTCGGCTCGCACCGCCATCGTCGGCTCGCGATTTTCGATGCGCTCCAGCTTGTCGGCGATATGCACCAGCGTTTCGTGCAAAGCCTCGAACGTGCGCGCGGTCCGCTCCTCGCTGGAGCGGCTCAGGTCCTCAAGCGTGCGAAGGTCCTCGGCAAGCGCCGAGATTGCGGCGAGATCTCCGCCGGAACCGCGCGGAGAACCATTCTTGGCATAGGCTTCCATCACCGCTTCGGCCGCCTGGCGAGCGGCCTCGACGATGTATTCGTCGCTGGTCGAGAGGTAGTCCTCGAGTGCGCTCATGCGGTTCTCGAAATCGACGGGCATGGCGTTCGCGGCAACATCCGCGCGCGGCTGGCTGACCAGCGTCGACAGATTGGCGATCTGCGCTTCGAGGTTCTGCAGGGCGGCACGATCGTCGAACGGCGCGGCGTGGGTCTCTTCGAGACGCTGTGCGATGCCGACAAGGCGATCTTCCAGCCGATCGAAACGCGGGTCGGAGGCGGGCTGAGCCCCATGCGCGTCAAGTTCGTCGATCCGGCGCGCCAGATAGTCGAGCCGCTCGGCCAGCGCATCGTTGACGCTGCCCTGGTCCAGGGCCTCGATCTTGCGCGAAATGTCCGACAGGTAGTCGTTGAGATCCGACTGCGCGGTCCTGTTGCTGCGCTCCATCAGCAGCGAAAGCTGGTCGAGCCGCTCCTCGAGACGGGCGGCCGCCTTCTCGCCGGCGAGATCCTCGACCCGGCTCGTCAAAGCCTCCAGGCGTGCGCCAAGCCCGGAATCGTTCGGGCGCGACAGGCTGTCGATCTGACGGGAAAGGTCGCCGAGCCGATTTTCCAGGCGATTGACGAAGCCGCCATCGAGTGCGGTCGTCGTGCGGCTGTTGGCAGCGATGGCGCGGCTGATTTCGTCGAGCCGGCTGTCGATATCCGCAAACTGCGAAACGAGACGACGATCGTCGGGCTGGATCTGCCGGCCGAGCATTTCGATCGCCTGCGCGACAGCGATCAGCTTGTCTTCCAGCACGTCGACGGCGGAGCTGTTGTTCAGCGAGCCGATCTGCGACTTGATCTCGTCCAGCCGATAGGCAAGTGCCACCAGCTCGTCGTCACGGTTCTGATCAAACGCGATCAGCCGATCCTCGACGCCGTTCCAGCGGTTTTCCATGCGGCGCATGCTGTCTTCACGCGCCAGGCCGTCGATCATCGCCCGCAGTTCGTCGAAGTCTCCGCGTAGCGCATCGGCCTGCGCGGGAGACGCCTGGCGGCCAAGCTGCTGGATGCTGTCGGCGAGGCGCTGCATGTCGCCACGCACATCTTCGGCAAAGCTGTGATCCTGTGCCTGGTCCTTGATGCCGCGAATTTCGGAGCGCAACGAATTCATCTCGCGCGTCAGCCCGTCGGTGATGTCGCGTTTCAGGTCCTGGCGCAAACCGACGAGGGCTTCCGCGATATCGTTGACGGCTGAGGACGGGCGCTGCGGCTGACTATGGAGCGGCTGGGGGCGCGGCTCTTCTGCGAAGCGCGCAGAGACCGGCCGCTCAGAAGCGATGCGTTCCGGGGCGTAGCGTTCCGGCTCGCGCTGCGACAGCCGATCGCGAAGCGGCGGACGCTCGCGCGAAGCGCTGAGGCTGCGCTGACGCTGCATGATCTCGGCGACGGCGTCACGGGGCGCTATGGGTTCTCTGGCCGGTTCGCGGGCGGGAACGCGCTCGGGCGGCCTTGGGGCCGCGTCGCGGGCAGCGCCGTTCATCAGGCCCTCGATGCGAGCCTCCAAACCTTCGATGGTGCGGTTCAATGCGTCGAGCGACGGCCGCTCGCTATAGGACTGGCTGCCTGCGCGCTGAGGATTTGATCGCGATCCATTCATGGTGTTCTTCGCCCCTGTCGTCGGCCATCTCGAAAGTCGTCACGGAAGAAAACAGCTTTCTTCACCCCTGTGGCGCTTCCGACGCGGGCAAAACTACAACGATGCGACGCCAGGACAGGTTGCAGTTTTGACCATCTCAACACCCACCTTTCACGAAACGTGGTAAACAAGCGGTTAACCTGCGGATGGTTTTTTAACGATTTGGCAGGATCGTGCCGCAAGCGCCGAGTTTACGGCGTTCCTTTCCACTTCCCCGGGAATCAGCGACGAAACTTCACAACCCGCAATTTTTGACGTTTACGCAAACGTCAAAATTTTGTAGCATCCTGCCAACGATGCGAGACCCCCTAGAGCATCCTGCTTTCACGTAGAATCACCGAAAGCAGAAAGATGTTCTAGAATCATAGTTCTAGGGCGTCCCTTGTGCGGTCATCCGAACGCACGGCGCTCTTAGAGGAGGGCGGCGCATCCGGCATCCTGCAACCGGGCGTCGACAACGAGACACGACAGCCCGAAGCACCAAAGGCGAGGAAAGAATGCCCATCTACAAGGCTCCAGTCGACGACACCCTCTTCATCCTGAACGACGTGCTCGGCATCGAACGCTACAACAATCTTCAAGGTTTCGGCGATGCGACGCCTGACATGATCGAGGCGATCGTCGGCGAAGCGGCCAAGCTCGCCGAGGAGGTTCTTTTCCCGGTCAATCTCTCCGGTGACCAGGAAGGCTGCAAGCGCCGCGACGACGCCTCGGTCAGCGTACCGAAGGGGTTCAAGGAAGCCTTCGATCTCTACCGCGAAGGAGGCTGGCTCGGCCTCGCCGTTCCCGAGGAATTCGGCGGCCAGGGCCTGCCCTATACGCTGCACACCGCAGTCGGCGAATATATGTCGTCCGCCAACATGGCGCTGACCATGTATCCGGGCCTCACCCAGGGCGCGATCGCCGCGATCCTCGTTCACGGCACGGACGAGCAGAAGCAGGCCTACCTGCCGAAGATGGTCGCCGGCACCTGGACCGGCACGATGAACCTCACCGAGCCGCATTGCGGCACCGACCTCGGCCTGCTGCGCACCAAGGCGGTGCCCGCCGGCAACGGCGCCTACAAGATCTCAGGCCAGAAGATCTTCATCTCCGCCGGCGAACACGACATGTCCGACAACATCATCCATCTGGTGCTCGCCCGCATCGAGGGCGCGCCCGAGGGCGTGAAGGGCATCTCGCTGTTCATCGTGCCGAAGTTCAAGCTCAATGCCGACGGCGAACCCGGCGAACGCAACGGCGTTTCCTGCGGTGCGATCGAACACAAGATGGGCATCCACGGCAACTCCACCTGCGTCATGAACTATGACGAGGCCGAGGGCTATCTCATCGGAACGGAGAACAAGGGCCTCAACGCCATGTTCGTGATGATGAACGAGGCCCGCCTCGGCGTCGGCCTGCAGGGCCTGTCGATTGCCGAAGTCGCCTACCAGAACGCCGCCAATTATGCCCGCGACCGTATCCAGGGCCGCTCGCTCTCCGGCCCGAAGGCGCCGGACAAGAAGGCCGACCCGATCATCGTGCATCCGGACGTCCGCCGCACGCTGTTGACGATCAAGGCCTTCAACGAAGCCGGCCGTGCCTTTACGCTCTGGACGGCACTGAAGTCCGACATCGCGCACCGCTCCGACAACGAAGCCGACCGCCAGACGGCCGACGACATCCTCGGCCTGATGACGCCGATCCTGAAGGGCGTCTTGACCGACAAGGGCTTCGACCATGCCGTCATGGCGCAGCAGATGTTTGGCGGCCACGGCTATATCGAAGAACACGGCATGAGCCAGTATGTCCGCGACGCCCGTATCGCGATGATCTACGAAGGTGCCAACGGCATCCAGGCGCTCGACCTCGTCGGTCGCAAGCTCGGCCTCAACGGCGGCCGCGCCGTCATGGCCCTGTTCAAGGAGATCGGCGATTTCTGTGAGGAAAACCGCAGCAACGAGAAGCTCTCCGCCTATACGAAGGCGCTGAAGAAGGGCCTCAACGACCTGCAGGCTTCCACCATGTGGTTCATGCAGAACGCCATGGCCAAGCCCGACAATGCCGGCGCCGGCTCGACGGACTACATGCACCTCTTCGGCCTCGTCGTTCTCGGCTACATGTGGGCGAAAATTGCCAAGACCGCCGAGGAAAAACTTGCCTCTGGCGAAACGGCGCGCGCAGACTATCTGAAGAACAAGCTGATCACCGCGACCTTCTTCATGGAAAGGATCCTGCCGGAAACGGCGCTGCGCAAGGCCCGCATCGAAACTGGCGCCGACACGCTGATGGCGCTCGACGCGGCCGCTTTCTAATCTCGTCGCGGAAGCGATCTAACATGTTTGACGGGCAGCACCTGGCGGTGCTGCCGAAAGGGAGATGAGACATGACGAAAGTCTTCGTTTACGACCACGTGCGCACGCCGCGCGGCCGTGGCAAGAAGGATGGATCGCTGCACGAAGTGCCGTCCGTTCGCCTCGCCGCCAAGATGCTGGAAGCGGTGCGTGACCGCAACGACCTCGACACCTCGACCGTGGACGACATCATCATGGGGTGCGTCGATCCTGTGATGGACGCAGGCGCCGTGATCCCGAAGGCTGCCGCCTTCGAAGCCGGTTATTCGACGCGCGCGCCTGGCATGCAGATCTCGCGTTTCTGCGCCTCCGGCCTCGACGCCATCAACTTCGGCGCGGCCAAGATCGCCCAAGGCGCCGACGATATCGTCATTGCCGGAGGCGTCGAGAGCATGTCGCGCGTCGGCCTAGGCATGTCCGGCGGTGCCTGGTTCATGGACCCCTCGGTCAATCTGCCGGCCTTCTTCATGCCGCAGGGCGTTTCGGCCGATCTGATCGCCACCAAATATGGCTTCAGCCGCGAAGACGTCGACGCCTATGCGGTGGAGAGCCAGAAGCGTGCGGCCCACTCCTGGGAGAAGGGCTACTTCAAGAAGTCCGTCGTTCCGGTCAAAGACCAGAACGGCCTGACGATCCTCGACCGTGACGAACACATGCGCCCGGGCACCGACATGCAGGCACTCGCCTCGCTCAACCCGTCTTTCCAGATGCCGGGCGAGATGGGCGGCTTCGAATCCGTCGGCATCCAGGCGCATCCGGAAGTCGAGAAGATCAACTACGTGCACCACGCCGGCAACTCCTCCGGCATCGTCGACGGCGCCGCTGCCGTGCTGCTCGGCTCCAAGGCCGGCGGCGAGAGCATGGGCCTGAAGCCGCGCGCCCGCATCCGCGCCTTTGCCAATATCGGCTCCGATCCGGCGCTGATGCTGACCGGTCCGGTCGACGTTACCGAAAAGCTCCTGAAGCGCGCCGACATGAAGCTGTCGGACATCGACCTCTTCGAGCTCAACGAGGCGTTTGCGGCCGTCGTGCTGCGCTACATGCAGGCCTTCGACATCCCGCACGACAAGATCAACGTCAACGGCGGCGCGATCGCCATGGGCCATCCGCTCGGCGCGACCGGCGCGATGATCCTCGGCACCGTGCTCGACGAGCTGGAACGCCGCGATCTCAACACTGCGCTCGTCACCCTCTGCATCGGCGCCGGCATGGGCACGGCCACGATCATCGAAAGGGTCTGACGATGGACGTGATGCGCCGCACGCTTCTCGGACTGATGGGCCTGGGGCTGCTTGCAGCCGCCGGCTGCGTCTCCGACGAGGAAGAAGGCGGCGACAGCTTCACGCTCACCGGCGCGATCACCAATGTCGCCAGCGGTCCGGTTCCGGCCGGAACCGTCACGATCAGGCTCGAAGAACAGGGCGTGGCTGACGCCGCCGCCAAGCTGATTGCCGAAACTTCGGTCGTCAGCGACGGCAAGGCCAACCGCGTGCCTTTCGTGCTGCAGGTGCCGAAGCCGGCAGTCGACAAGGCCGTCGATGCGGGCTTCACCATCCGCGTCCAGCGCGACGGGCGGCTGATCGCCACCAACACCAGCAAACAACGTTACAGCGGCGGATCCAACGTCTCGCTGCAGATCGAACCCATTCTCTACTGAGGGGGAGAACCATGACGAAATACACCAATTTCAAGATCGAGACCGACGCCGACGGCATCGCACTCGTCACCTGGGACATGCCTGAGAAGTCGATGAACGTCTTCACCCAGGAGGTAATGGAAGAACTCAACGCCATCGTCGATGCGACCACCGCCGATGCAGTGATCAAGGGCGTCGTCTTCACGTCCGGCAAGTCGAGCTTCTCCGGCGGCGCCGACCTATCGATGATCAAGTCGATGTTCACCTTCCAGCAGGAAGAAAAGAAGAAGGATCCGGATAACGCCTCCCAGAAGCTCTTCGATCTGGTCGGCCGCATGACCGGTCTCTTCCGCAAACTCGAGACCTCGGGCAAGCCCTGGGTCTCGGCGATCAACGGCACCTGCATGGGCGGTGCCTTCGAGCTTTCGCTCGCCTGCCACGGCCGCGTCGCCTCTAATTCGAAGTCGGTGAAGATCGCGCTGCCGGAAGTCAAGGTCGGCATCTTCCCGGGCGCCGGCGGCACCCAGCGTGTGCCGCGCCTCACCAACGCGCAGGACGCGCTGCAGATGATGACGACCGGCTCGTCGCTGACGGCAGCCCGCGCCAAGGCGCTGGGCCTCGTGCACGAGGTCGTCGATGCCGACAAGCTGATCGAGGCTGCCAAGGCGATGATCAAGAACGGCCTGAAGCCGGTACAGCCCTGGGACGAAAAGGGCTACAAGGTTCCGGGCGGCGGCATCTGGACGCCGGCCTCGGCCCAGCTGTGGCCGGCCGCTTCGGGCATCCTGCGCCGCGAGACCTACGGCAACTATCCGGGCGCTATCGCCATCCTGAAATGCATCTATGAAGGTCTGCAGGTGCCGTTCGATACGGCGCTCAAGATCGAGCAGCGCTACTTCACCGAGATCCTTCAGACGACCGAAGCCTTCTCGATGATCCGCTCGCTGTTCGTCTCGATGCAGGAACTCGGCAAGGGCGCCCGCCGCCCGGCCGGCGTTCCGAAGTCCGAGTTCAAGCATGTCGGCATCGTCGGTGCCGGCTTCATGGGTGCCTCGATCGCCTATGTGACGGCGGCTGCCGGCATCCCGGTCACGCTGATCGACCGCGACATGGAAGCGGCGACGAAGGGCAAGACGCACTCGGAAGGCCTGGTCAAGGATTCGATCGGCAAGGGTCGCCTGACCAAGGAAGAGGGCGAAGCGCTGCTTGCCCGCATCACGCCTTCGGCCGACTACAACGATCTGAAGACCGCCGGCCTCGTCGTCGAAGCGGTATTCGAGGATCGCCAGGTCAAGAAGGACGTGATCGAGAAGGTGGAAGCGGTGATTGGCGAGGACGCGATCTTTGCCTCCAACACCTCGACGCTGCCGATCACCGGTCTAGCCAAGAACTCCAAGCGCCCGGCCCAGTTCATCGGCGTCCACTTCTTCTCGCCGGTCGAGAAGATGATGCTGACGGAAGTGATCCTCGGCAAGGAAAGCGGCGACAGGGCGCTCGCCGTGGCACTCGATTATGTTGCGGCGATCAAGAAGACGCCGATCGTCGTCAACGACACGCGCGGCTTCTACGTCAACCGCTGCGTCTTCCGCTACATCCACGAAGCCTATGACATGCTGATCGAAGGCGTGCCGCCGGCCATGATCGAAAACGCCGCCAAGATGGCCGGCATGCCGGTCGGCCCGCTGTCGCTCAACGACGAAGTGGCGATCGACCTCAGCCAGAAGATCCTGAAGGCCACCGTCGCCGACCTCGGCGAAAAGGCCGTCGATCCCAAGCACCTGGCGCTGATCAACAAGATGGTCGACGATCTCGACCGTCGCGGCCGCAAGAACGGCAAGGGCTTCTACGAGTACCCGGCCAAGCCCGCCAAAAAGTATCTGTGGCCGGAGTTGAAGACGCTCTATCCGCAGAAGAATGCCGACAAAATCGACGTCGAAGTCCTGAAGCAGCGCTTGCTGGCGACGATCGCGCTCGAGGCCGCACGCACCGTGGAAGAAGGCATCGTCACCGATCCGCGTGAAGCCGACGTCGGCTCGATCCTCGGCTTCGGCTTTGCACCCTATACCGGCGGCACGCTCTCCTACATCGACGGCATGGGCGTAAAGGCCTTCGTCAAGATGTGCGAGAAGCTCGCCAAGGACTATGGCGACCACTTCAAGCCGACGGCGCTCTTGAAGGAAATGGCCGAACGCGGCGAGACCTTCTACGGCCGCTTCGACCCCTATGGCGAGAAGAAGCAGGCCGCTTAAATCCCGCTCAACGCATTGGAAACAGGCCCCCTGCGGGCCTGTTTTCGTTTGGCCACTCATCAGCCCATGGTTCGCTACCACAAGGCGGGTACATCCTCCCGGTTGGCCGGATCGCCCCAATAGAGCGACGGCAGGACCTTCGCAAGATAGCCGAATTCCGTGTAGCAATGCTGCAGCAGCCCGAGGCCCACGGCGTCGGGCACCGCATGATCTGCCCCAGCATCCAGCCCGAGGATGAAGCGACTGCGCAGCACCGCGCCCTGGCTGGTGTCGCGCGCCACGTGCACCATCTGGCCGTCGCAAGGGTCGCCGTTCTCGTCGAGACGCGCACCTTCGCCGAAGCCGATGCGGGCATAGATGGCGGCGGTAGCGTGGCCGGCCAGCAAAGCCCGCTCGAAGTTGCCTTTACCGAAAATTTCGTCAGGGTCATGAAACCTGATGACCGCCGGCACCGGCGGAATGTCGCCGAGGCTTTCGACGGCACGGATCGTCGCGCCGATATAGCGCTCGCCCTTCACCCGGCCCTCGTCCCAGCCGTTATGCGCCACATGGTCGAGCGGGTGCCACCACGAGAGATGCTCGGTCGTCTCGAAATGCTTGAACCACCAATCGAGCATGCGCCCCTTGCAGCCGGGAAGTTCTGTTCTGACGGCGACCACGAGCGCGCCCGTGTCGAGCCTGACGATGCCGGTCTCGATCCGCATCGGCCGCGGGTCGAGCAAGTCGTTGATGTATCGGATATCGGCGCGCGCCTGGTCGGTGCTGGCGAACATTATTTTATCCTCTTCCAAGGTTGACGATTTAGGAAACGTTGAACGTTTCCTAAATCTCGTTTATGCCTCGAAGTGGAGTTTGTCAAAGGGAAGAGTATCCTTGCCGCCCCCCGTATCCGAGGCACAGAAGCAGCGCGGTCGACCGGCGCGACCGGAGTCCGAGCAGGCGAGGGCCATCATTGATGCCGCTACTCGACTGATGCTGTCGCGCGGCTATGCGGCGATGACGATGGAAGCCGTGGCCAAGGAAGCGGGCGTGGCGAAAAAGACGGTGTACCGTTTCGCCAGCGATCGGGACGCGCTGTTTGGACTGATTGTCCGCAATTGGACGGACAGTTTCCTGCCGGCCTTCGCCAGCGAGGCGGCAAGCAGAGAGGATGTCGGCGACGTCCTCGCCTCGATACTCTCGACGATCGCAGCACGCGTGCTTTCGGCCGAAGCAGTCGGACTTTTCCGGTTGATCGTCGGCGGTATCCCGGCGCGGGAGCAAATCCTCCCGATCTACGACCGCAACGGCATCGAGCGCTCGCGCGAACTGCTTGCCGACTGGCTCGTCCGCCACAAGGCGCGCGGCCTTGTCACGATCGATGATCCTGCGGCCGCGAGCGACCTTATCCTCTCGATGGTGATCGCAGAGCCGTTGCGGCAGATCGCCATCGGGCTCACGCCTCCCCTCCCCGACACGGATCTTGCGCCGCGCATCCGGGCAGCCATCGGCCTCCTGTGCCTATGATGCCTGGCGACGCGAAGGCGGCGTCCGCATCCGCGCGGAGACAACCGAGTGACGCTACACTGACCTCTGACATATACTAGAGGGGACGCCTTCTGGTTGACGGCCTCCCGGTGCAGGCGCATCCTTGGCGGGATCAGAGGGGACACGCCATGAGCGAGCCTGATCTCTATCTGCTTGGGCGCGCCGGGCCCGAGGAAGAACGCCTGAAACGGCAGATTGCAAATCTCGCCCCGGACTCCGACCAGCAGCTCGGAAAAGTCGGCATCCGGGCGGGCGAGCGCGTGATCGATCTCGGCTGCGGCCCCGGCGGCGTGCTGCATCTCCTCGGCAAACGCGTCGGACCGACCGGCTCTGTGCTCGGCATCGAACGCGATCCGTATTTCGTCGCGCTTGCCCGCCGCTTCGTCGAAAGCCACGCGCTTCCCCAGGTGGAGGTGCGCGAGGGTGACGCCTATGCCACCGGCCTGCCGCGCCGGTCGTTCGACGGGGCCCACATGCGGCTGGTGCTTGTCAACCTGCCGCGGCCGGAGCTGATCGTGCTCGAAATGGTGTCGCTGGTAAAACCGGGCGGCTGGATCGCCAGCTTCGAAGCCGATTTCCTGGGGCATGTTTGCGACCCGCCGCTTGCGGCCTGGGACCGGCTGCTTGCCGCCTATGTCGCCTATTCCGCAGCAAGGGGCATCGATCTGCATGTCGGCCGACGCGTGCATCGGCTGTTCCGGAAAGCCGGCATTGAGGCGATTTCAGTCGATGCGGTCGAGCATGTCTATCCGCCCGGTCACGACCGCCGCCCGATCCTCAAAGATTTCATCAACAACGTTCGCGACGGGCTCGTCGGCGAAGGCTTCATCGGCCAGGCCGAACTCGATGCCGACATGGAGGCGCTGGACCGGCACCTTGCCGACCCGCACGTGCTCGTCACCTCACATCTGTTCTTCCGGCTGACCGGCCGCGTCCCCGAAACGTTCGTTGTCACGGGTTGAAGCGCTCCGCAGCCGCGTTATCCGCCTTCAGGCGGCTGCACTCGCGCGCCGGTGCGCCAGGCGCTCGCCGACGATGATCAGCAGGCCGGCCGCAAAGATCAGGCCGGCGCCGGCGAAGACGTTAGAGGCCGGGACATCGCCCCAGATCAGGAAGCCGAGGCCGAAGGCCCAGACGAGCGAAGTATATTCGAAGGGTGCAATCACCGAGATCGGCGCGCGGCGCATGCCTTCGAACAGAGCGTACTGGGCAATGCCCGCGATGACGCCGGTGCCGGCCATCAAGGCGACATGGAAGACCGCCGGAGGCGTCCAGAAGAAGCCAACCGCCAGGCCGGTCATGGCGATGAAGAAGACATTGGAGATCGTCATCTGCACCAGGGTCGTTTCCTGGAGCGCGGTCTTGCGCAACATCACCGTGCCGATCGCCCAGAAGACGGCTGCGGTGAGCGCCAGGAATACCGGCATCGACAGCTTCATGCCGGTCCCGAGCGGATCGCAGGCAATCAGCACGCCGACGAAGCCGATGAAGACGGCGAACCAGCGGATCGGCGGCACGTCTTCCTTGAGGATCGGCACCGCGAGCAGCGTCACGATGATCGGCGCGGCGTAGTAGAGCGTCGTCATCTCGGCGAGACCGAGGTCGCGCGCCGCGTTGAAATAGGAAAGCCAGGCGGCGAGCAGCAGGAGGTTGCGCACGAAGAGCGGCTTGATCACCGGGGACGAGACGGCGCTGCGCACCAGCTTGCCACGGCCGATGACGAGGCAAAGCACGAGGATGGTGATGCTTCGGGTAAACAGGATCTGCCAGACCGAATAGCCGACGACGAGCCATTTGACCGACGCATCCTGCAGCGAGAACAGGAAATAGGAAAACGTCGTCATGACGATGCCTGACAATACGGTCTTGTTCATGGGAAAGCCTCGATCGCGCCGGCGGAAGAGAAGCGGCAGCGTCCCGTCTGATAGCGCGGCCGCGACACACGCGGAAGAGGCATTCCGGCGGGCGCCTGTGGCGATTTCTTGCGGGTCGCTTCCGGCACGATCGGATGCCCGCTTGATGGAGATCAAGAGCGGGCGCTTGCGCCGCTGCTAGAAGGCAGCGATAACGGCCACGAAACCCGGGTTCAACGACATGCAGCCGCTCGCCTTCGCCCTTGCCGCCCTGATCCTGCTCGCAACGCCGGGGCCAACAAACACGCTGCTCTGGCTGTCCGGCGCCTCTGTCGGATTCTGTCGTTCCCTGCCCCTGCTCACCGGCGAACTCGGCGGCTATCTCGCCGTCATCGTTCCGGCGGTTGCGCTGCTCGCGCCATTCCTCGCCGCCCATCCGCAGCTTGGCCTGGCGCTGAGGCTCATCGCGGCCTGCTGGGTGCTTTACCTCGCCTATGCGCTCTGGACCACCGATGCCGAGCGCAGCGAAGGCGTTGTCATCTCCGCCGCCCAAGTCTTCGTCACGACGCTGCTCAACCCGAAAGCGCTGATCGTCGCCCTGGTGCTGCTGCCGCAGACCGGACTGGCGGCCGTCTGGCCCTGGATCGCCGGGTTTGCGCTGCTGGTCGTTGCCGTCGGATCAAGCTGGATCGGCGCCGGCGCCATGCTGGTGCAGATGTCGAAAGGCCTGTCGACATCGCATCTGCCGCGTCGGATTGCCGCCGTCTGCCTCACACTGTTTTCGATGGGAATTGCCGGCAGCGCCATCGCCGCCATGCATTGAAATCCCCGGAGATCGGCACCGTCCCGCGGGGGTTCACGGACCTTTTGAGCGAGGCTGCCGCGCGTCAGGCGGAGACAGCCGCCTCGCCAAGTTCCTTGGCCAGCGCCCCGAACAACTGTTCCCAGCCATCGCGGCGGTATTCGAGCTTGTCCAGCCCATCGAGAAACGCAACCTGTTCGGTAAAAACCAGGCACGTGCCGCTGCCCTCCGGCCGGATATCGACCGTGGCTAGGGAAGCGGAAATCCTCCTGTCGTTCTGCGCCATCGTGTAGGCAAAGACGATCCGGCGGTTTTCCACGATATCGAGATAAACGGTGTCGTCGTAATAGGTCGTCTCTTCGTCCTGAACGAAACGCCCGCTTTCCCGACCGCCGACGCGGAAGTCGTGCGTGATTTGAGCCCCGGCGTCGACATTGACGAACCAGCGCTCCTTCGCCGCCGGCTCGGAGAAGGCCCTGAACACCTGTTCCGGCGTCGCCTTGAAGCTGCGCTCGATGGTGAAGCTCGTATGTTCCACGGATCTGTCAGTCATGTGCTTGTCTCCTCTGGACCGGAAAACCGGTGGCAATTGCAAAACTGATTTCTTTTAAAAACTGCTATAATTTTGAAAGCAGTTGCACGTTAGCTTCACTGATGCGATAATGCAAGCGGTTTTGAAGAGGTGCCAATGAAGGACGACATTCGCTCGGGTTGCCCGATCAATCTTTCGCTCGAGGTGTTCGGCGACAAATGGAGCCTGCTGATCATTCGCGACATGATCTTCGGCGGTAAAAGGCATTTCCGGGAATTGCTGCGCTCCCAGGAGGGCATCTCGTCCAACATCCTGGCCGACCGGCTGAAGATGCTGCTCGAACAGGGCATGCTGACCAAGGCCGACGACCCCACGCACAAGCAGAAGGCGATCTACAGCCTGACGGAGATGACGATCGCGCTGGTGCCGATCATGGCCCAGCTCGGCGCCTGGGGACGGCGCTACCTGCCGGTCAGCGAAGAGCTCAGCATCCGCGCCGAGCTGATGGAACAAGGCGGGCCTGAGCTCTGGGACCGCTTCATGGACGAGCTGCGGCACGATCATCTCGGCGCGCTGCTCGATGGTCCGCCGCGGGTGCGCGCCACGCTACAGGCTGCCTATGAAGAAGTAGTGGCAAGAAAGGCGGGAGAGAAGGCGACGGCCTGACACACGCCAAGCGTTCGCCACCCGTTCAAAGCCCGATCACCGACAGCATGACGAAGGTGGCGAACAACACGAAATGGGTCATGCCTTCGATGGCATTGGTCTGGCCGTCGTTGAGGTTGATCGCCGCGACGATCAAGGTGATCGTCACCATCACCGTCTGCACCGGCGACATGGCCATTGCGAAAGGCTGGCCGGTATAAAGTGCGATCGCCTCCATCACCGGCACGGTCAGGATGACCGTCGAAAGCGAGGCGCCGAGCGCGATATTGACCACGGCCTGCATGCGGTTGGCGAGAGCTGCGCGCATGGCGGTCATGATCTCCGGCGAGGCGGAAATCGCGGCAACCACGACGGCCGTGACCGCCGGCGGAGCACCGCTCCCCTTCAGGCCCGATGTCAGCAGCGACGACATCACTTCCGCCAGCACACCGATCAGCACGATGCCGAGGATCAGGATCACGATCGACGGCAATACCGGCTGGTCCGAACTGCCCTGTCTCGCGCTCCCCTCGCCCTTCGCCTTCGGATAGCTGTAGCTGAAGAAATAGCTGTGCACCCCCACCTGCATGCGCAGGAACAGGGCGTAGAGCGTGATCATCGCGCCGATGGTGAAGACCGAGTAGAGATGCCATTTCGCCGCCGGTACGAATTCCGGCACGATCATCGAAATCCCCATCGCCGTCAGGATCATCACACTGTAGGTGCGGGCGGAATCGTCGTTATAGGGCTGCTCGCCGTGTTTCAGGCCACCGAGCAGGGCAGCCAGTCCCAGAATGCCGTTAATGTCGAGCATGACGGCCGCATAGATCGTGTCGCGCACGAGCGTCGGCGAGGTCTCGCTCGTCATCATGATCGCCAGCACGACGACCTCGACCAGTACCGCCGAGAGCGTCAGGATCATGGTGCCGTAGGGATCGCCGACCTTGGATGCCAGCACTTCGGCATGGTGCGACACCCGCAGCGACGCCAGCACGATCGCGACCACCAGACCGCCAGCACCGAGGAGCGTCGCGAGCCGTCCCATCTCCAGAAGCTGATGCTCCAGCGCGATCCCGGCAACCGCGGCAGCAACGGCAACGAACAGCAGACGCTCCGATGTCATGCGCGCCAACAAAACGTTCCCTCCGGTGAAAGCCTGCTCTGTCCGTCAGGCGAACTATAGGGCCCGTCGTCCCCAATGCAAATGATGGGAAAAGGACTATTTTCCTTCGGATTCTTTACCGGTCCCCCGCGTTTCGGTAGTGTTGCGTTGAACAAACCCAGCAAGCGGCCGCCCTGTTCGGCCCGGACCTTTCGCATGTTGTCTCACGGCACGATCTGGCACGCCATCGATGCATTGGCCGAGCGCAATCAGCTCTCGCCTTCTGGTCTCGCCCGCCGCGCCGGGCTCGACCCCACCTCCTTCAACAAATCCAAGCGCCACTCCGCCGACGGGCGGGAACGCTGGCCTTCAACGGAATCGATCGCCAAGGTGCTGGAGGCGACCGGCGCCACCATGGATCAGTTCACCAGCCTGTTGAGCCCGGATGGCGCTCAACCCGTCCCGGCGGCTGCAAGCGCGGCAATCCCGCTGATCGGTTTCGCCCAGGCGGGGGCGGGCGGCTTCTTCGATGACGGCGGCTTTCCGGCTGGCCAGGGCTGGGACGTCATCGACTTTCCAACGACGGTCGAACGGCGGCCCGGCATCTACGCGCTCGAGGTCCAGGGCGACAGCATGCTGCCGCTGTATCGTGACGGTGACACGCTCATCGTCGACCCCGGTGCGCAGGTTCGGCGCGGCGACCGCGTCGTCGTAAAGACGCGCGAAGGCGAGGTCATGGCGAAGGTCCTGACCCGCCAGACCCCGCGCACGATCGAACTCCTCTCTCTCAACCCGGAGCACCCGAACCGGAGCTTCGAGATCAGCCAGATCGAATGGATCGCCCGGATCATCTGGGCCAGCCAATAGGACGTTCTTCCTGATGCGGCAGCATTTATACACTCTCGCCGGCGGCATCGCCGCGATCGCGCTTTTCACCGGCATCCTCTATGCAGGAGCAGCCGCCATTCGCGACCGTGAGAGCGCGGCAACGCCGGACCTCGTGCTCGAAACGCCCGACATGACGGAATTCGAGACGGCACCGGATCAAGGCGAGACGGGCGAAGACGTGCCGCTCGATCCCGACACGTCCTCTGGCGGCGCCCCGGAACCCGGTGCGGCCACGACCGGCGAGCAACCGCAAAACCCCGCGACGGAAAACGCCGGGCGCGCCATCGAGCCACAACAGTTCGGTTTGCCGGATACGGTGACCAGCACGCCGCTCGAACGGGTGGAGCCGCGCGCACCGCTGTCGGAACAGGACAAGCAGGCGAAGTCGGCGGCCGAGCCGACCATCCTCTACCGCCCGGTGGCGGTCGCCGCCGGCGTGATCCAGTTCGACAAGCTGACGCTGCAGATCGGCGGCATCGAGCCCGAGCAGGCGGACAGGACCTGCGAAACCGGCGGCAAGAGCTGGCCCTGCGGCATCGTCGCGCGGACGGCCTTCCGGAACTTCCTGCGCGCCCGTGCGGTCAGCTGCGACATGCCGGAAGGGAGCGCAGGTTCTTCGGCCACTGCCTCTTGCTCGCTCGGCGGGCAGGATCTCGCTGCCTGGCTCGTCGACAATGGCTGGGCGACGCCGTTGCCCGGCTCGCCCCTCGAGACGCGGGCCGACGCCGCGCGCCAGGCAAAGCTCGGTTTCTACGGTGAGGATCCGCGCGATCTCAGCCACACGCCGATGACGCTTGACGATCCAACGTTCGGCACCGGCATGGACGACCCGCAGCCGGACTTGTAAACAGCCACGACAATTCCCAGCTCTCAACCGTCTGGATCATCTCACTCTTTCGGTGAAACATGGAGATGATCCAGCTCCTTGAAACGACGCATTTCCGGAAAGCCCCATGCCGCCAAGCCTGAGCCACCACGAAGCCCTCGTCTATGTCATGGTGATGATGTCGGCAGTCGACCGCGAAATGAGCGACGACGAATTCGCCCGCATCGGCCGGCTGGTGCAGTTCCTGCCCGTCTTCGAGGGGTTCGATGAGGACCAGCTCGTGCTCATCGGCCACGAATGCTCGGCCCAGCTCGCGGCTCCCGAAGGGCTGGACATCGCCTTGGAAATCGTGCGCGAGGCGCTTCCGGAAAAATACCACGAGACGGCCTATGCGCTCGCGGTCGAAATCGCCGCGGCGGACCAACGTATCCGCAACGAGGAGATCCGCCTGCTGCAGTTGCTGCGCGATCGCCTGGGTCTCGACAAGCTCACCTGCGCGGCTATCGAGCGCGGGGCGCTTGCCCGCTTCCGTCGATAGCCTATCCCACCCTGGCCTAACCCAGGGTGCATTGCCCTCAGTAGATGCCGTTCGGGAAATAGCGCAGGTAGATTTCCTCGAGCCGACCGCTGCGCGACAGCGCCAGCAGAGCGTGGTCGATGGCCTGGGTCAGGGCCGGTTCGGATTTGCGGTTCATGATCGTCAGGCCTTCGCCGAGAAAGCGCTGCGAGAAATAGGCGCCGTCGACAAGCGAGCAGCACCCGCCGGCGGTCGTGCCTGAGACCCAGAAGGAAAGCTGCAATCCGTCGGAAAAGACCGCCGGCACTTCACCCTTCTGCAGCGCCGTCAGCATGGCGTCGCGATCCGGGAAAACCTTGGCCTCGATCTTCGGGAAGAACGCCTTGAACATGGCCTCATGCGTCGTCCCCGCCACGACCCCGACCGCTTTCTTCCTGAGATCCTTCGGACCCGCCACGGCACCGGCTGCCTTGGCGTTGATGGCGAACCGGGCGGGCAGCCGCATGAAGGCGCGCGAGAAGCCGAAGCGCTGGCGCAGCTCAGGGCCGACGGCGATGCCGGCGGCGACCGCTTCGCCCTGCCCCTGTTCCAGCGCCGGCAGGAGTTCCGCATAGGTCACGGCCTGGATCTGGCATTTGGCTTCGATGTCGAGCTCGCGGCAGATCTCGCGCACCAGATCGACGTGAAAGCCGGAGAGCTTGCCGGACTGGTCGATGAAATTGAACGGTGGAAAGTCCACCGTCGTCAGGAAACGCAGACGCGCCAGACCCGTGAGATCGGGCTTGGCGATGCGTTCGCGCGCATCGAACAGGATCGGCAGATCCTTCGGCTGCGCCGCCAACGGCGTTGCGATCAAGGACGCGCAGAGAGCGAACAGGGAAAGAAATCTCATGGGCAGCGGGCCGGCATGTCTCATGTGGCAGGGGCGGCCCTTAGAACCGCGGGATGATTCATCGAGCGGTAAAGTAACCGTCCGCAAGGCAACTGGCCATAGGCCTCGCGCGAACGCGGCAAGAGAGGCTTCAGGAAGAATTGGAGCGGGTGATCGGGATCGAACCGACGACATCAAGCTTGGGAAGCTGGCGTTCTACCACTGAACTACACCCGCGATGCCTGCGAAATTTCCCGAACCGAGACGATCTGTCAAGGACCCTTGCGCGGTATCGCACGAGGGTCCCACGCAAAATCTCCTACTCGGCGCGGAAATGCTTCGAAAGCTTGAGGCCTTGCGCCTGGTAGTTTGAGCCGACGCCGAGACCATAGAGGCCCTCGGGCCGTTCCAGCATGTGTTCATAGACGAGGCGGCCGACGATCTGCCCGTGCTCGAGGATGAACGGCACCTCATGGCTGCGCACCTCCAACACCGCGCGGCTGCCGGTGCCGCCGGCCGAGGCATGGCCGAAGCCCGGATCGAAGAAGCCCGCATAGTGCACGCGGAACTCACCCACCAACGGATCGAACGGCGTCATCTCGGCGGCATAGAGCGGCGGGACATGCACTGCCTCGCGCGAGACAAGAATGTAGAACTCGTCCGGATCGAGGATCAGTTCGTCGCGTCCACGGCTATAGAGCGGCTCCCAGAAGTCGAAGATCGCGTGCTGCGCCTTCTTGTCGACGTCGATGACCGCGGTATGGTGCTTGCCGCGGTAGCCGATCAGGCCGTCCGGGCCAGTGCCCTTGAGGTCGATCGACAGCGCAATGCCGCCACCGCTGACATTCGGGCGCTCACTCGCCACGAGAACGTCGCTCTCGTGCAGCGCCACCAGCGCTTGCTCCGACAGCAGCGATTGGCCCACGCGGAAGCGGATCTGAGACAGGCGCGAGCCACGGCGAACGACGATCGGGAAGGTGCGCGGGCTGATTTCGAGATAGAGCGGGCCGCTGTAGCCGGCTGGGATCTTGTCGAATTCCTGGGCGCGATCGGTGATGACGCGGGTGAAGATGTCGAGACGGCCGGTCGAGCTCTTCGGATTGGCCGAAGCCGACATGTCCGAAGGCAGCGCCAGGCTTTCCATCAACGGCACGATGTAGACGCAACCGGTCTCCAGCACTGCGCCATCGGTGAGATCAACCACGTGCAGCTTCAGGCGGTCGAGCTTGTCCGCGACCAAGTGTGACGGGCCCGGCATGAAGCTCGCGCGGACGCGGAAGGCCTTGGCGCCAAGACGCAGGTCGAGGCTCGCCGGCTGGATCTGATCGGCGTCCAACGGCCTCTCGCTCTTCAGGCGCCCCGTTTCGAACAGCGCGGCAATCGCGCGGTCGGCCAAAATCCCAGTGTCGCGGCCCATTGCAGTCCTCTTTTCAGTTGCGAGACAAAACCAAACTCCGGGAATTGACGCAAGCGCACCCTAGCAGTATTGAAGCTTTATCCCGTGGTGATTTGGCCGGTCGGCTTGCAGCCACGTTAAACAAGTAGCTAAAAAGGCCGGGTGTCAAAACCGGCCCGTTTACGCGGCCGGTTTTTTTGTTTTTGAAGGTGATCGTCCCATGAGCAAGAACTGGCGCCCGGCAACCCAACTCGTCCACGGCGGAACCACCCGCTCCCAGCATGGCGAAACGTCCGAGGCAATCTTCCTCACCCAGGGCTTTGTCTACGAGACGTCGGAAGCTGCGGAAGCCCGTTTCAAGGGCGAGACCGAAGGCTTTATCTACGCCCGCTACGGCAGCCCCACCAACGACATGTTCGAAAAGCGCATGTGCATGCTGGAAGGCGCTGAAGACGCGCGCGCCACGGCATCGGGCATGGCCGCCGTCACCGCCGCCATCCTCTGCCAGCTGAGGGCCGGCGATCACATCGTCGCTGCCCGCGCCCTCTTCGGTTCCTGCCGCTGGGTGGTCGAGACGCTGGCACCGAAATACGGCATCGAATGCACGCTGGTCGACGGTCGTGATCTCAAGAACTGGGAAAAGGCGATCCAGAAGAACACCAAGGTCTTCTTCCTAGAAAGCCCGACGAACCCGACCCTCGAAGTCATCGACATCGCCGGCGTCGCGAAGCTCGCCAACCAGATCGGCGCCAAGGTCGTCGTCGACAACGTCTTTGCAACGCCGCTGTTCCAGAAGCCGCTGGAACTCGGCGCCCATATCGTCGTCTATTCCGCGACCAAGCACATCGACGGCCAGGGCCGGTGCCTGGGCGGCGTCGTGCTTTCCGACAAGGAATGGATCAACGAGAACCTGCACGACTACTTCCGTCACACCGGCCCGGCTATGTCGCCGTTCAATGCCTGGACCCTGCTGAAGGGCATCGAGACCCTACCGCTGCGCGTGCGCCAGCAGACGGAAACGGCCCGCCGGATCGCGGACTTCCTGGCGGAACAGCCGCAGGTCGCCAAGGTCATCTATCCCGGCCGCAAGGATCACCCGCAGACCGACATCATCGCCAAGCAGATGACCGGCGGCTCCACGCTCGTCGCGTTTGAACTGAAGGGCGGCAAGGATGCAGCCTTCGCGCTGCAGAACGCGCTCGAGATCGTGCGCATCTCCAACAATCTCGGCGACAGCAAGAGCCTGATCACTCATCCGGCGACGACGACGCACAAGAACCTGACGGACGAGGCCCGCGAAGAACTCGGCATTTCGGCCGGCACGGTGCGCTTCTCGGCCGGCATCGAGGACAGCGAGGACGTGGTGGAGGATTTCGCCCGCGCGCTCAGGGCTGTCAAAGCCTGAGGCAACGAAAGATACGGCCGCCGCGACAGGACGGCGGCCGTCGATCCCCCGCGGCGCTCATGCTGCTGCAGCGCTGCCATCCCAGGTGGCGTCACCTGCGGGATCGAGAGGGCCCAAACAGCCGATCGGGATTCTCGCAAGCCATTGCCCAGGAATGGGTATGCACAATCTTGCCGTTATTCTTGACGAAACCATCTTGCTGTAGAATACCCTGAAAGACCTGAAGCAAGGTGTTGCCCATGTATCGCGCTTTGACCCGCGACATAGAAGTTACGGTGGAGCCGTACTATCTCGAAGAGCAGTCGGATCCCGATGACGGCCGCTATGTCTGGGGCTATCGCATCGTCATCTCGAACCATTCGGACGCAGCCGTCCGGTTGATGACCCGCTACTGGCATATCACCGATGAGAATGGACAGGTCGACGAGGTCAGCGGCCCCGGCGTGATCGGCGAACAGCCGCTGCTCAATCCCGGCGACACCTATGAATATTCGTCGGGCTGCCCGCTGGATACGCCGTCGGGCGTGATGTTCGGCCACTACAGCATGGAAGCGGAAGGCGGAGAGACCTTCAACGTGGCCATTCCCGCCTTCTCGCTCGATTCACCCGGGCTCGTGCGCACCCTGAACTAATTCCAGGATTAAGTGTGAGGCGCTTGTCCGTCCGGAATTGCGCCCCTCAAATAGCGACCCCGGCCAAATGACCGGAGGCGCCCGCTACTGCGGACGCACTTCGCTTGCTTCGAAACGGTAGGTGGTGGAGCAGAACTCGCAAGTCACCTTCACAACACCATCCTCGAGGGTGCTTTCGAGATCGTCCGCTTCCAGATTGGCGAGCACGGAACGAAGCTTCTCGCGCGAGCAGCTGCAACGGTCAAAGACCGCCTGCGGCTCATAGACGCGAACGCCGCGTTCGTGGAACAGCCGGTAGAGCAGCCGTTCGGTTCCGACCATCGGGTCCGTCAGCTCGTCGGCATCGATCGTTTCGACCATCACCTTGGCTTCCGCCCAGAGATCGTCATCCTCGAAGACGTTTTCGCCATCATCGCCGTCGCCGCCGGACAGGTCGGGCTGGCGCATGCGCTCAGGCGCTTCCGGCAGGAACTGGGCGACCATGCCGCCGGCACGCCAACGGTGGCGCGGCTTGCCGTTTTCGTCACGGTCGAGCAGTTCAGCAACACCGAGCCGGACCTTCGTCGGAATCTGCTCCGACTGGCGGAAATAAACGCCGGCGATTTCTTCCAGCGTGGCGCCGTCCAGCGCGACGATGCCCTGGTAGCGCTGAGTGTGAGCGCCCTGGTCTATGGTAAAGGCGAGCACGCCCTTTCCGAGCAGCTCATGCGAGCGGGTGCGACCATCCTTCTCGGCAACGGCCAGCGCGTCGGCATCATAGCGGGCATAGGCACGCACACGGTCGGGCGTCGAGAAATCCGCAACCACCAGATCGACTGGACCGTCGCCTTTTGTCTGGACGATCAGCTTGCCTTCAAACTTCAGCGACGTGCCGAGCAGAACCGTGAGAACGACGGTCTCGGCAACAAGCCGCGCGACCGGCAGCGGATAATTGTGGCGCTCCAAAATAGCGTCGAGCATCGGGCCGAGCTGTACGGCACGGCCACGCACATCGAGGCCTTCCACCTGGAAAGGCACGACGTGATCGTCACCGGCGAAGTCGAACTCACCAAGCCCTGGCGTCATGTCAGTCATGTCTTGCTCCTTGCATCAGCCAACTGCGTTGCGCCAGGGACATTCCTATCCCTCGGCGCAACGTGCCCGCTGTCTCAATTGATCCCGCGATGAACGGATTGTCCACCGGGCATGTGCCGTTCGCCATTGCGCCGCACACCACCCATGGCAGTCAGCGCTTCACTGTTGCCAGGAGCGCCCCGCTTGCCGCCTAGATCGTGTCGAGCAGCCGCAATGTCAATAGCCGCCCACGCGCCTAGCAAAGCGCTGCCCCATCGGCCGGCCGCGCAGCGCTCATCCCTGCGAGCCGCTTAGACGAGGCCCATGCACCAGGCGATGATCGACTTCTGCGCATGCAGACGGTTTTCGGCCTCATCGAAGACCACAGACTGCGGGCCATCGATCACCTCGTCGGTTACCTCTTCGCCGCGGTGCGCCGGAAGGCAGTGCATGAACAGCGCATCGGAGGCCGCACGCTTCATCAGCTCCTCGTTGACCTGATAGGGCTGGAAGACGTTGTGACCGCGGGCGCGGTGTTCCTGGTTCATCGACACCCAGGTGTCGGTAACGACGCAGTTGGCATTGGCGACAGCCTGCTCGGCATCATGACACAGCAGGATCTCGCCGCCGTTGTTACGAGCCCAGTTCAGGATCTTGTCCTGCGGCTCGGAACCGAGCGGCACAGCCATGTTCATGCGATAGCCGAAACGGGCGGAGCCTTCGATCAGCGAGTGCAGCACATTGTTGCCGTCACCGGTCCAGGCGATCGTCTTGCCCTTCACCGATCCGCGATGCTCTTCGAAGGTCATGATATCGGCCATGATCTGGCAAGGATGCGTATCGTCGGTCAGGCCGTTGATAACAGGCACTGTCGCATGCTCGGCGAGCTCCAGAAGACGACGATGGTCGGTGGTGCGGATCATGATCGCGTCGACATAGCGCGACAGGACCTTGGCGGTGTCGCCGATCGTCTCGGCGCGGCCGAGCTGCATTTCGGTGCCCGAAAGAAACAGGGTCTCGCCGCCCAGCTGGCGCATGCCAACGTCAAAGGAGACGCGTGTACGGGTCGACGGCTTTTCGAAGATCATCGCCAGCATCTTGCCGGCGAGCGGCTTCTCGGCGGTTCCTGCCTTGGTCGCCGCCTTTCGGACGCGGGCATCGTCAATGATCGTCCGGAGATCGGCGGCCGTCATGGCCGAAAGATCGAGAAAATGTCTGGTGCCTGCCATCGTACTCGGTTCCTGTCTGAAAAATCGATCCCTGGTGCGCCACGCATTCCGCGTGAACGCACGAAGATCATTCTAACACCCTGTGTCGGCGTCGGTCCTATCCGTTAAGCGGCAGCGTTGCCGCCGGCCTTGCGCACTGCCTCGGCAGCGCGCTCGATGCGTGCGAGACCCTCGCGCGCTTCCTCCGCCGTCACCGTCAGCGGCGGCAGCAGGCGCAATACGTTGTCGCCGGCCGGTACGGCCAGGAGCTTCTCGGCGCGGATTTCCTTCAGGAGATCGGCCGAGGGACCCTTCACCTTGATGCCCAGCATCAGGCCATCGCCGCGGATGTCCTCAATGACATCCGGGAAGCGGTCCTTCAGCGAGGCAAGGCCCTGGCGGAACACGAGCGCGACATCCCGCACATGGCCGAGGAAACCGTCCGCGAGGATGACGTCGAGCACGGCGTTGCCGACGGCCATGGCCAACGGGTTGCCGCCATAGGTGGAGCCATGCGTGCCAGCCACCATGCCGGCAGCCGCTTCTTCCGTCGCAAGGCAAGCGCCGAGCGGGAAACCGCCGCCGATGCCCTTGGCCACGGCCATGATATCCGGGCGGATACCCGACCATTCATGGGCGAACAGCTTGCCGGTACGGCCGACGCCGGTCTGAACCTCGTCAAGGATCAGGAGCAGGCCGAACTCGTCGCAGAGCGCGCGCAATTCCTGCATGAACTCCTTGGTCGCCGGACGGATGCCGCCCTCGCCCTGGATCGGTTCGATCAGGATCGCAGCGGTCTCCTCGGTGATCGCATTCTTGACGGCTGCGATGTCACCAAACGGAACCTGGTAGAACCCCGGCGCCTTCGGCCCGAAACCTTCGATGTATTTCTGTTGGCCGCCGGCGGCGATCGTCGCGATCGTGCGGCCGTGGAAGGCACCCTCGAAGGTGATGACGTGAAACTTCTCGGGCTGCCCCTTGGCGAAGTGATAGCGCCGCGCCGTCTTGATCGCGCATTCCAGCGCTTCCGCACCGGAATTGGTGAAGAAGACCCGATCGGCAAAGGTGACGGCCGCCAGGCGACGCCCAAGGCTTTCCTGGCCAGGAACCTCGTACAGGTTGGAAAGGTGCCAGACCTTCTCGGCCTGCGCCTTCAGTGCCTCGACGAGGTGCGGATGCGCATGACCAAGCGAGTTCACGGCAACGCCGGCAGCGAAGTCGAGGTAGCGCGAGCCATCTTCGGCAATCAGCCAGACGCCCTCTCCTCGCTCGAAACGCAACGGCGCGCGCATGTAGGTGTCATAAAGCGGCGTGGTTGCAGTCATGCGAGGCTCTCCTTACTCCAGTCGACATCGATCCCGCGGCTTCGTGCGGCCCGATAAAAACCAAAAATGCCGCCTTGCGGCGGCGCAGGCACTATTCCCATTTCGCACTGCAATGTCAACAAAACCAAGCCTTGCAGCGCGATGACAAGGCCCGTTTCCCTGCGGCGAAAAAATCAGTCGGAAGGGCTTGCAAAAATGCAACGCTGATCGAGCAAGTTGGGGAAAACTACGAATTCGATTCGGCTCGATTCCCCGGACTCTTGCCACGGAGTCCGACGGTCAGTACGTTAACATTCAATTACTAGACGCATGCGGCGGACCTAGTCACCAAAAGAGTTATCGCGTTTGCAACCTCGGGGTTCAGCCGGGGTGCGGTGAGGGATTCTGCCATCCCCAACGCTGAGAACGGAGAGTGCAGAGATGAACTGGACTGACGAGCGGGTGGAGAAACTGAAGAAGCTTTGGTCCGAGGGCCTGAGCGCTAGCCAGATCGCGGCACAGCTCGGCGGTGTCAGCCGTAACGCTGTCATCGGCAAGGTTCATCGCCTGAGCCTCCCGGGACGCGCCAAGGCTGGCGGCAGCACCACCGCTGCGGCCCGTCCGAAGCGGCCGACCTCGGCCCCGCGCGCACCGAACTACGCCGCGCGCGTTGCGACCCGCACCGTTGCCCGTCCGTCCGGCGCCACGGTTCTCAAGGAAGAGATCGAAGTCGATCTCGTGGCCGAGCAGGATTTCAGCATCAGCACCGACGTGGTCGTGCCGATGTCGCGCCGCCTCGAGCTGACCCAGCTCACCGAGCGCACCTGCAAGTGGCCGATCGGCGACCCGCTGAAGGAAGAGTTTCACTTCTGCGGCAATGACTCGCCGGAGTCGTCGCCCTATTGCAGCTTCCATGCACGGCTTGCTTACCAGCCCTCGGCCGAGCGTCGACGGATGCGCTAAGGCGCCGCGCGGGAACAAAAGGAAAAGGGGCCGATCGGCCCCTTTTTTATTGGCTTCAATTTGCCATTCTCAGCTTTCGAGCGAGTATCCGGCGCCGCGGACCGTGCGAATGACGTCGGGCATGGTCGAGAAGTTCAACGCCTTGCGCAGGCGGCCGACATGGACGTCGACGGTACGCTCATCGACATAGATGTCATGGCCCCAGACGCCGTCCAGGAGCTGCGAGCGCGAGAAGACGCGGCCCGGAGAGGACATCAGGAACTCCAGCAGGCGGAACTCCGTCGGCCCCAGGCGAACTTCGCGGCTACGGCGATGAACGCGATGGGTTTCCCGGTCGAGCTCGATATCGCCGCAGCGCAGCAACGTCGAGAGCACTTCAGGCTTCGCCCGGCGCAGCATCGCCTTGACGCGAGCCATCAGCTCCGGCGTCGAGAACGGCTTGACCACATAGTCGTCTGCCCCGGTCGCCAGACCACGAACGCGCTCGCTCTCTTCGCCGCGCGCCGTCAGCATGATGATCGGCAGTCGCTCCGTTTCCGGGCGTTGGCGCAGCCGACGGCACAGCTCGATGCCGGAGACGCCAGGCAGCATCCAGTCGAGGATGAGGAGATCGGGCAGACGTTCCTGAAGCCGGATCTCTGCCTCGTCACCCCTGAGGATCGTATCGACGTCGAAGCCTTCCGCTTCCAGATTGTAACGCAGCAGGACGCTCAGCGCCTCTTCGTCCTCGACCACGGCGATTTTTGGCAACATCAGGTAACCACTCCTTACCGTGAGCGCCGTGCGGGTCCAGTGGACCGACCGGCGCTCAGACACTCTAAATCTGGAGCACAACCGCCGTTTTCAAAGGCGGTGCGAAAGCCGCGTGCTTCAGATACAGGAATTCGGGGCCGCGACCGAAGCCGCGACCGGATGATATTCATGGGGCATGCATTGCGAACGCGCGTTCGGCGCTAGAAGGGATGGGGAAGTGTATATGTAACTCCCCTCGCATCCCGCTCTAACCTAGTCGTTGACCGAGCCCAACGTCGACGTGTTGTCATCCTTCGGACGCTCGCCTTCCGGCTGGGCACCCGTAGCCATGTAGTAGATCGTCTCGGCGATGTTGGTCGCGTGGTCACCGATACGCTCGATGTTCTTGGCGCAGAACAGAAGATGTGTGCAGGGCGTGATGTTGCGCGGATCTTCCATCATGTAGGTCAGCAATTCGCGGAACAGCGAGGTGTAGATCGCATCGATCTCCTCGTCGCGCTCACGGATGCTGTTGGCCTTTTCCGGCGAGCGCGAGGCATACACGTCGAGCACTTCCTTGAGCTGCACCAGCGCGAGCTCGGCGAGGTGCTCGAGACCGCGGGCGAGCTTGCGCGGGATGCCGGAACCGGCAACCGCGATCACGCGCTTGGCGGTGTTCTTGCCGAGGTCGCCGACACGCTCCAGATCGGAGGCGATGCGGATCGACCCCATGATCTCGCGAAGGTCGGCGGCGACCGGCTGGCGCTTGGCGATCGTGACGATCGCCTTCTCGCCGATCTGGCGCTCGGCATCGTCGAGGACGGTGTCGTCCGAGATCACCTTCTGCGCGAGAGCCAGGTCGGAATTGACCAGGGCGCGAACGGATTCGGCGACCATCTGCTCTGCGAGACCGCCCATCTCCGAGATGCGGCGCGTCAGGTACTTCAGTTCTTCGTCATAGGCGGACATGATATGCATGGACATGATCGTCGATCCTTACAGGCGCTTTCCAGTTACTGTTGCAGCCTTATGCGGCCTCAGCCGAAGCGGCCCATGATGTAATCCTGGGTGCGCTGGTCATCCGGATTGGTGAACATCTTGTCGGTGTCGTTCTCCTCGACGAGATTGCCGAGGTGGAACATGGCGGTGCGCTGCGAAACGCGGGCGGCCTGCTGCATCGAGTGGGTCACGATGACGATCGTGAAGTTCGTGCGCAGTTCGTGAATGAGTTCTTCGACCTTGGCGGTCGCGATCGGGTCAAGCGCCGAGCAGGGCTCGTCCATCAGGATGACTTCGGGGCTGACGGCGACGGCACGGGCGATGCAGAGGCGCTGCTGCTGACCACCGGAAAGCCCGGTGCCGGGCTCCTGCAGGCGGTCCTTGACCTCGTTCCACAGACCGGCCTTCTGCAGGCTAGTCTCGACGATCTCGTCGAAATCCGCCTTGGTGCGGGCAAGTCCATGGATACGCGGACCGTAGGCCACGTTGTCGTAGATCGACTTCGGGAACGGGTTCGGCTTCTGGAAGACCATGCCGACGCGAGCGCGCAGTTCAACGACGTCGATGGTCGGATCGTAGATGTCGTCCTCATCGAGCGTGATCCTGCCGGTGACGCGGCAGTTCTCGATGGTGTCGTTCATGCGGTTCAGCGTGCGCAGGAAGGTCGACTTGCCGCAACCGGACGGGCCGATCAGCGCCGTCACCGTGTTTTCCCGGATGTTGAGGTTGACGTCGAAAAGCGCGCGCTTCTCGCCGTAATAGACCGACACATCCTTGCCGATCATCTTGTAGGGCACAGTGTTCATTTTCTGATCCAAGGCCTTCTCGACGGCTGCTTCTGACATGATGTTCATAGTAATTACCTCACTACCAACGGCGCTCAAAGCGACGTCGCAACAGAATGGCGCCAAGGTTCATGACGACGAGGAAGATGAGAAGGATGATGATCGCGCCAGAGGTGCGCTCGACGAAGGCGCGTTCCGCCTCGTTGGCCCACATGTAGATCTGCACCGGCAGCGCGGTCGACGGTTCCATCGGCGAACCGGGGAAATCGACCACGAAGGCGACCATGCCGATCAGGAGCAGCGGCGCGGTTTCGCCAAGCGCATGGGCGAGACCGATGATGGTGCCGGTCAGAATGCCCGGCATTGCCAGCGGCAGCACGTGGTGGAAGATGGTCTGCATCTTCGAGGCACCGAGGCCGAGTGCCGCCGAGCGGATCGACGGGGGAACCGCCTTCAAGGCCGCGCGGGTGGCGATGATGATCGTCGGCAGGGTCATCAGCGTCAGCACGAAACCGCCGACGACAGCTGCCGAGCGCGGCATGCCGGCAAAGTTGATGAAGACGGCGAGGCCCAGCAGACCGTAGACGATCGACGGAACTGCCGCGAGGTTGTTGATGTTAACCTCGATCAGGTCGGTAAGCCGGTTCTTCGGCGCGAACTCTTCGAGATAGATCGAGGCGGCGACGCCGATCGGCAGCGACAGCACGAGCACGATCAGCATCATGTAGAACGAGCCGAGGGCAGCAACGCCGACGCCTGCCGCTTCAGGACGGCTGGAGGCGCCGAAGGTGAAGATGCCGGTGTTGAAGCTCTTCTTCAGGATGCCGGCGCTTGCAAGCTCGTTCATCCAGGTGACCTGCTGGTCCTTGACCTTGCGCTTGCTCTCGTCGACCTTGAGGTCGATCTGACCCTTGTTGGCGGAGTCGATATTGGCTTCAGCCAGGAGCGTGACCGGAACGGTCTTGCCGATGATGGATGGATCAGCCACGACCATATCGCGCAGCAGCGTACGGGAGCTCGCAGAGACCATGTCGGTCGCCTGCTTGACGAGCGGACGCTTGGTCGCGTCGATGCCGAGCTGCTTGACGAGCGCGTCGCGCACCAGCAGCGGATAGTTGGCAGTCATCAGAACCTTGCTGTCGGTCGTGCGTTCGCCGTTGGGGTCGATGACCTTTTCCGTGAACTCGATCGGCAGCGTGATCGTCGTCTGCTGGAACGCGGTGTAGCCGTTGGAAATGACGGTCCACAGCAGCAGCGCCAGGAAAAAGAGGCCGGTGCTGATTGCGGCGATGCCGTAGGCACGGAACCGGCGTTCGGCGGCATAGCGACGCTTGATGCCGATATCGCGCTTTGCCGAGGCGGGACGGGCGGAGATCCGGACGGTCGGGGAAGCGATGTCGGTCATTCGTACTGTTCCCGGTATTTGCGCACGATGTAGAGCGCGTAAATGTTGAGGCCGAGCGTGATGACGAAGAGCGTGATGCCCAGCGCGAAGGCCACCAGCGTCTGCGGCGAGGTGAACTCGAGGTCGCCTGTCAGCTGGTTGACGATCTTCACGGTCACCGTCGTCATCGGTTCAAACGGATTGATCTGCATGCGGGCCGCCACACCGGCCGCCAGCACCACGATCATCGTTTCGCCGACGGCGCGCGAGGCGGTCAGAAGCAGCGCGCCGACAATGCCCGGGAGGGCGGCTGGAAGGATGACCTTCTTGACCGTTTCCGAACGGGTGGCGCCAAGGCCGAGCGAGCCGTCACGCAGGGCACGCGGCACCTGGGTGATGATGTCGTCCGACAGAGACGACACGAAGGGGATCAGCATGATGCCCATGACGATGCCGGCCGTCAGCACGCTCTGTGCCTGGATGAAGTTCTGGTAGTTGCCGGTCATCAGGCCGTTCATCTGGGCGGATATATCGCGAAGGAACGGGCCAACCGTCACCAGCGCAAAGAAACCGTAGACGATGGTCGGAATGCCGGCGAGCACTTCGAGCAGCGGCTTTGCGGTGGAGCGCAGGCGCGGGCTTGCATATTCCGCCATGTAGATCGCCGCAAAGAGGCCGATCGGCACGGCGAAGAGCATGGCGACGAAGGCGATGTAGAGCGTGCCGGCGAGAAGCGGGATCAGGCCGAACTGACCGGAGGCCCCTCCACTGCCGGCAGCAGCGAAGCGCGGATCCCAGACCGTGCCGAAGAAGAACTCGAACGGCGAGACCATGGTGAAGAAACGGCCGGCTTCCGACAGCATCGACGCGACGATACCGACCGTCGTCAGGATGGCAATGGACGAGGCAACGATCAGCGAGCCGAGAATGACCCGCTCAACCTGGTTGCGCGCCCGGAAGCGGGTGGCGACGTTGCGAATGGCATAGATGCCGCCGGCAATCGCGATCAACAGAACGACCGCGGTCATCAGCCAGCGGTTGGCCGCGGTCAGCGCATTGAAGTGCTGGGCGACGGTGACCATGTAGGGCTCGCCTTCGCCGGCAAGGGCGACACCCTTGGATGCGAGCGTCGAGCGAAGATTGGCGGTACCGCCTTGGAGCGCCGCAAGTTCCTCGCCGCTCAAGCGCAGCAAGCCGCCGGCGACGGATTTGACCTGACCAAGCGCGAGCTGGACGGCCGCTGCGCCCTGGCTCTGGACGGTATCCGGCAGGGCCGCCCGCGTGCTTCCGTCGATATAGACGGGAGCAGCAATCAGCCACGCGCCGAGGACGAGCGCCGCCGGCAGCATCGCCCAGATGGCGACGTAGCTGCCGTGATAGCCCGGCAAGGAATGAAGGTTGGAGAGCTTGCCACCGGAGAGCGCAAGCGAACGCGCACGACCGGCAAAATAAGCAATGAAACCAATAACAACAATTAACAAAAGAAGGAGCGAAGTACTCATCGGCACGTCTCCCCGGCATCGCCCGTCATGGCCGCCGGCAAATCGAATGGAGGCATGCCCCGGCGCGAAAAACCGCGCCGGGGCTTGTCATTATCAGAGCATGTTGCCGGCTTCGAAAGCCTTGCGGATTTCTTCGCGCTCAGCGTCCGGAGCAGCAACCAGGCCGTATTCGGCGAGCGGGCTGTCCGGGCCGATCATCTGGTCGTTGATGAAGAACTCAACATATTCCTTGAGGCCCGGGATAACGCCGAGATGTGCCTTCTTGACGTAGAAGAACAGCGGGCGGGAAACCGGATATTCACCGGAAGCGATCGTTTCGGTCGACGGCACGATGCCGTTGACGGTTGCAACCTTCAGCTTGTCGGCGTTGTTTTCATAGAAGGACAGGCCGAAGACGCCGATGCCGTTCTTGTTGGCGGCGATACGGGCGAGCGTTTCGGTGTAGTCGCCGTCGATGTCGACAGCCAGACCGTCCTTGCGAACTGCGACGCACTTGCTGTGCTGCTGCTTTTCATCGGCAACGGCAGCCTTGATGACGTCAACGGCGCCAGCTTCCTTGCAGCCTGCAGCCAGGATCTTCTCTTCGAAGACTTCGCGGGTGCCGTGCTTTTCGCCCGGAATGAAGGCCGCGATTTCTACGTCCGGAAGCGCGGAGTTGACTTCCGACCACTTCTTGTAGGGGTTGGCAACGATCTTGCCGTCGACGACGACTTCGGAAGCCAGGGCCTTGTAGAGATCGACAGGCTTCAGGGCGAGGTCGGCATTGGCGGCGTCGGTCGCGAAGACGATGCCGTCATAGCCGATCTTGACTTCCTGGATCTCGGTGACGCCAGCGGCCTTGCAGGCCTCGACTTCACTGTCCTTGATCTTGCGCGAGGAGTTGGCGATGTCGATGGTATCCGGGCCGACGCCCTTGCAGAATTCCTTCAGGCCGGCAGAGGAACCGCCAGATTCAACGACCGGGGTCTTGAAGTCGGGGAAGGTCTCGCCGAACGTCTCGGCGACGATCTTTGCGTAGGGAAGAACGGTCGAGGAGCCAGCTACCTGGACCTGATCGCGAGCGGCGGCTGCGCCGGCAAAAGCGACAGACGCGACCAGCGCCGCGACAGTGAATTTAAGAGCTTTCATAAAAGTTCTCCCAGAATGGGCTTGTGTTGGTGTGCGCCAAGCGTTGCAGCGCTCTTCGCCGTCTTATCGGCTGCCCCTAGTTAGCTGCCGATAGCCACACCTTTTATGTCAGTTTGACGAAACATTTATGACAACTCATGTCATTGAAAATGCTAAGGGAAAATGAACGGTCCCGGCTTTTCCCGCGCCAATATGTCAGAACCGGACCGTAAAGGTCGTACCTTTGCCGATCTCTGAATGGATCAGCAGCCGGGCACGGTGCCGGGTGAGGATGTGCTTGACGATGGCAAGGCCCAATCCGGTGCCCTTCTTCGAACGGCTGGCCTCGACGTTGACCCGATAAAACCGCTCGGTAATGCGCGGCACGTGCTCGGCTGGGATGCCCGGTCCGTAGTCCTTCACGATCACTTCGGCCTGGGAGCCCTCTTCACCGCCGCGCAAGATGATGTCGACCTTCTTGCCCTCCTGACCGTACTTGCATGCGTTCTCGATCAGGTTCTCGAATACCTCGGTGAGCTCGTCGCGATCGCCCTGCACGATGACGGGCTTGTCCGGCACCACCAGAGATACGGTGACGTCGAGGTCCTTCGCCAGCGGCAGAAGGCTGTCGCGCACATGACCAAGCAAGGGTGCGAGATCCACCGGATCTTCGGGCGCGATGTGCGAGCGCAATTCCAGCCGCGAGAGCGACAGGAGGTCATCAACAAGGCGGCTCATGCGGGTCGCCTGCTCGTGCATGATGCCGAAGAATTTCTCCTGCGCCTTCAGGTCGTTGCGCGCGGGACCCTGGAGGGTCTCGATAAAGCCGCGCAGCGATGCCAGCGGCGTGCGCAATTCGTGGCTGGCATTGGCGACGAAGTCGGAACGCATGCGGTCGATGCGGCGCGCCTGCGAGATGTCGCGAAAGGTGATGAGGAAAATGCGGCGCGTCCGTCCCTCCCCGCCGATCTCGGCCGGTGCGACGCGCACGACGTAGACGGCATCGGACGGCAGGCGCTCGGTGTGCTCGATCTGGTTGGCCTTGCCGGTCGCCATAGTCTCGCGAACCATGTCGAGAACCCCCGGCGAGCGCACCCGGGCGGCCAGGTATGTGTTCGGCGGAATGGTGCCGAAGGCCTTCTCCGCGGCGATGTTCTGGAAAACCACCGTCTCGTCGGCGGCGACCACCAGCACCGGCATATCGAGCGCATTCAGCGCCGGCATGAGCGGATCGCTGGTCGGGCCGTCGACGGCCACGGACTTCGCCGGGCTCAAGATCACGGAGGCCGGCGCGCTGCGGTTGAGCAGCGCAGCGACCAGAACGATCCAGAAGGGAAGCACGATGAGGAAGTGGATACCGGCAAAGGTCGCCAGGATCGCCAAAAGCACGGTGAGGCCCAGAAGCCAGCGCTCTGCTTTCAGCCGCGGCACCAGGTCCCGCCAGAACGCTTTCGAACCGTCCACCTCGACATCCTCGTGAATCACTTTGTCTTCCTCCCGAACCAAAATGATCGAGGAATAGCGATCCTTCATGACATGATTTTCACGACCGGCTTGAATCCGCAACGCAATTGTGGCCTCCTCCAAGGAAATCGAGCCCTGAGCACCGCGTCTTTTCAACGCTGCCTGGGCCTGCAGAAGTTTGAAAACGCGCATGATCCTGCCGATGATCGAAGCCGGTTTTCGGGCCCGTGCGCCAAGCCGAAAGGGCGAGTACATGGCGTTAGCGGAGAGGACGGAAAAGCCTGAAAGCCGCGCAGTGGAACTGCACATCGGCGGCAAGAGCCGCATTTTCGACATCGACAATCCCGAGTTGCCGAAGTGGATCGACGACGAAGCGTTTTCGTCCGATGACTTTCCCTACAAGAAGAAGCTCGACGACGACGAATATCTCGAGACACTGGAGAAGCTTCAGATCGAGCTCGTCAAGGTTCAGCTCTGGCAGCAGAAGACCGGAAAACGCATCATCGCGCTATTCGAGGGCCGCGACGCAGCCGGCAAAGGCGGTGCGATCCAAGCGACCATGGGCAACCTGAACCCCCGCTGGGCGCGCATCGTGGCACTGACGAAGCCGACAGAGACCGAGCGCGGGCAATGGTATTTTCAGCGTTATGTCGCGACCATGCCGACGGCTGGGGAATTCGTGCTTTACGACCGCTCCTGGTACAATCGCGCCGGCGTCGAGCCAATCATGGGCTTCTGCACGCCCGAGGAGCACAAGCAGTTCCTGAAGCAGGCGCCGCGCTTCGAGAAGATGATCGTGCACGAGGGCATTCAGTTCTTCAAATTCTGGATCAATATCGGCCGAGAGATGCAGCTCAAGCGCTTCCACGATCGCTGCCACGATCCGCTGAAGATCTGGAAGCTCTCGCCGATGGACATCGCCGCCCTCAACAAATGGGACGACTACACGGCCAAGCGCGACGAGATGCTGAAGGCAACGCACACGGACCATGCGCCCTGGACCGTCGTGCGCGGCAACGACAAGCGGCGCGCGCGCCTCAATCTCATCCGCCACATCCTCTCCACGCTCGATTATGACGGCAAGGACAAGGGCGCGATCGGTGAGATTGACGACAAGATCATCGGGTCCGGCCCTGGTTTCCTGAAATAACGCCAAGGCGATAGCGGCGGAGAGCGACGGCCCGGACGAGCCGCCGCTATGGCCGCCCGGCTGGCGCTCGGATGTTTAGGAACGCCGAGGCGGTCGAGCGGGGCCTTATTGGCCCGGAAGGACGCGGATGGCGTAGAGGTTGAGGCTCTTGCCCTCGCCGCTGATATCGCTGTTGATCACGATCCGGCCGGCGGAGTTCGGCGCGAGACTGCGATCGAAGCTGATCTTGAACAGCATGTCGAGCCGCTCGTCGTGGACGGTGAAGCGATGACGGCCGCATTCGCCGAGCGAAGAGAAATTGCACTCGACAGCAAACTCGGTCGTCTTGCCGGGCTGCGCCTGCACCGTCAGCGCCATGGTCGAGGTTTTGCCGGACAGCTGCGCCAGGACCGTCGCCGGGATCTCGATGGTGATGTCGCCTTCCGTTTCGGCGACCGAAGACGTCAGCTGGATGCGCTTGCCACCGTCGTCGTCCACGGGCTCGGCCTTGGCGCGCGCGCCGGCTGCGATGGCAGACGTGTTTGCGGGCGCGAAAACTTCCACCCAGTCACCGGTGAAGCCCTGCTGGGCGCCGAGCGTTTGCAGTCCGGCGGCACCGTCGAAATCTTCAGAAGCCACCGATGCCGGCGGGTTGGCGACATTGGTGTCGCGTTCGGCCGCGGATTTCAGGAGATCATTGGTCTGCACCCACCAGGCAGCGGCACCGGCCGCGGCGACCAGGGTGACGACGACCATGGTGAAAGACAGGAAACGGCTGCGCTTGCGGCGGCGCTTGCGATCCGTATCCCCGCGAACCTCGGGCGCGGCGGCAGCTGCCTCTGCGCCCCGTGCCGCCGTTTCCGCGGCCGCACGGGTCGAGACCACCGGACCGTCACGATCGGCACGAAGGCCACCGAGACCGCCATCATTGCCTGCGGAACGGGACGCATCGGCGGCGAAACCCGGCTCGCGGCGGTCTGCCGCCGGCGACTGCGGCTGGGCCTGAGGCCTGGACTGCGGTTGGGATTGCGGCTCGACACGCCCCTGCTCCGGGTCACGAGCGCGGGCGGCGGCGTCGACACTGGCGACAGGAGGCGTGACGGGGGGCGCGGGCTGTCGCGCCTTCAGGGCCGCTCGCTCCTCGGTTTCGATTGCATGGATTACCCCCTCCAGCCGATGGCGCTGCTGGGCGATGACGTTGACGTCTTCAATTCCCTGCTTCTGCAGCCCGGCTTCCAGTGCCTGGCGGGCCGACTGGTAGATGCGCGCCCGTGTTTCCGCACTGGCGCGGTCGGAGCGCTCAAGTGCATTTCTGATCGCAGTCTCAAGTCCGCTCACATCAAGTCCTCTGTGTAGGCAGGGCTTTGGGCCTGCCGGCGCGCTCTAGCCGCTACTCCCTCGATCTGTCTCCAAGGGCCTAACGGTTAAATCTGGAGGCACGCCGTTGGTTTTGTTAACAATTGCGTAACTGCTGCTTTCGGAATCTGCAAGTCCGGCGGTCCAGTCGACCGGCCAAGCCCGGGGAAAACGCGACAACTTCGCCGGCATCATGCAGGATAAGCCCGCGTCGCCGGCGCGAAAACCACCTCTTTGCAAGCGATGAACTTGCTGCTATCTATTTTGACGTTTACGCAAACGTCAAAATTTGATGCGCACGAGGGATGGAGAAACCGATGCCGCTTCCGCCAATTCTTTCCGGAACGACGAGACTGCCTGTCGTCGGCGCGCCTTTGTTCATCATCTCCAATCCGCAATTGACAATCGCCCAGTGCAAGGCCGGCGTGATCGGAGCCTTCCCGGCGCTGAACGCGCGCCCGCAATCGCAGCTCGACGAATGGCTCGCCGAGATCACCGAGACGCTCGCCGATCACGATGCCAGGAACCCCGGCCGGCGCGCCGCTCCCTTCGCGGTGAACCAGATCGTGCACAAGTCCAACGCGCGCCTCGAGCAGGACCTGATGCTCTGCATCAAATACAAGGTTCCGGTCGTCATTTCCTCGCTCGGCGCCGTGCCCGAGGTCAATGCCGCGATCCATTCCTATGGCGGTATCGTGCTGCATGACGTCATCAACAACCGCCACGCCAATTCGGCGATCCGCAAGGGCGCCGATGGCCTGATCGCGGTTGCCGCCGGCGCCGGCGGCCATGCCGGCACGCTCTCCCCCTTCGCCCTCATCCAGGAAATCCGTTCCTGGTTCGACGGGCCGCTGCTGCTTTCCGGCGCCATCGCCACCGGCGGCGCCATTTTGGCCGCCCAGGCTATGGGCGCCGACATGGCCTATATCGGCTCGCCGTTCATCGCGACCGAGGAGGCGCGCGCCAGTGACGCCTACAAGCAGATGATCGTCGACAGCAATGCCGGCGACATCGTCTACTCCAACTATTTCACCGGCATTCACGGCAACTACCTGAAGCCCTCGATCGCTGCGGCCGGCATGGATCCGGACAATCTGCCCGAGGCCGACCCGTCAAAGATGGACTTCGGCGCGGCAACCGAAGGCGCCAAAGCCTGGAAGGATATCTGGGGCTGCGGCCAGGGCATCGGCGCAGTCAAGGAAGTGACCTCCGTCGCCCGTCTGGTCGACCGGCTCGAGCGCGAATACGACGCGGCCCGCGCCCGCCTCGGCCTGAACGCCATGCCCATCGCGGCAACCAACAAGGAATTTTCAAGTTCTCGAAACTGATGGCTTGAAATCTTGGCGCTTTGCGTTTATCAGCGCCTCACATTCGTTCCGCGGACGTCCGCGGAACTGCCTCCGGGCCGCTTTAGCTCAGTCGGTAGAGCACATCATTCGTAATGATGGGGTCACGTGTTCGAGTCACGTAAGCGGCACCATTCTTCTCAAGCACTTAGCAGACAGATCAACCCGATTTTCCGACACAAGCCCGCATCGGGGTAACGTTCCGGGTAACAGAAACGAAAAAGCCCGCTCGATTGGATCCAGCGGGCCTAACGCGACGGGTTGCTAATTTTTTCAGACGGGGTCGCCGCAAATCAGCACGAAACTATGCTCGTGTTCGATGACCGAACGCCAGCTCCGGCCAGGATTGGCCCTGCGCATGGTGGCTGCAAGCTGCTCCGCGAGGTAGCTCGCGACCTCCTGCGCGTCGGCTGTTTCGATCCAACCTTTTAAATCGAATGCGACCTCTTTCGACTGCGCAGCCACCGGGGGCGCGACGAGAGCGGCCATCCCGCCAAGTACGTATCTCCTATTGACCAAAGTCATTGAACGCCCTCCTTTTGGCTCACACCCACGCTCCCGAACTGCTTCAAGGCACTTGCTTTCGCCTCAGCCAGCCGCCAATGCGCAATGACTTCCTCGCGGGTCTCATCTCGAAATTCAGCCGGCGCGTTGTCGTATGACCGGAGAATTTCCTCCAAAGTGGTTTCCTGAAGTCTCCGATAGCTGCCCCTGCCAGTGGGGACGACCGGGTTCTGCACCCGCCCGAGACCATCCAGAATAATCCCACACGAGTATTCCATCTTCTTCGATGGATAGATCACAGCATGGCAATCAAGTCCGTAGTCGTTGAGCGCATGAGATAGTTCGGCCGCGAGGCGGTTTATGCGCGCCAGCGGCAACTCGTCTTTAGGCAAGCCTTCGGCGGCTGCCTGAACTGTTGTGTTCGGCATAGCGAAATCCTTTCTTGCATTAACCTTATGTAAATTCTATAACCTTATTGAACGCATCAGGTCAACATAATTTATTCAAGGTTGGTGTATTTTGTTAATATCTCCCGCACAGTGCAGAGCGGCCCGGGCCCTGATCGGTTGGTCTCAAGGCCAATTGGCCGAAGCAGCGAAAGTAGCCCCAGCGACAATCGCGACCTGGGAAAGAGGAAAGAGGACACCCTACGATCGGACGCTTCTAGACATCCAGGCAGCGCTGCAGGCTGCGGGAGTAGTGTTCGTTGCAGATGGGGAGACATCCACTGGCGGCGAAGGCGTTCGCATCGTCAAGTAATTGCGAGGAGAGGAAAATATGTCCGACAGCCCTTTGATCAAATTCGTAAGGGCACTCGCACGCCACAAGGCTAGGCAAGATGCGGCGTCCGGGATCATCGACGAATCGATCGAGCGCTATGCCACTGATCCGTCGGAGCAAAATGCAAAGTCGGTCTTGGCTTCTATGGGGCAGGCTTTAGAGAGTTTGTTCCAGCGTGCACCAACACCCGCGGCGAGACTAGAATCACCCCTCGGCCCACCCACCTCAGCAGAGAATATGCCTACGAAGGAGCTCCCTCGCGTACTCACCCCATCAATGCTCGCTGAAGAGTGGGCGTGTTCTGAGCAGCATGTGCGCAACCTGATTAAAAATGGAAAGCTGCCCCATTTCAAACTCGGTGGTAAGCTGGTCCGTATCCGCCGCGAAGATGTTGAAGCATTCGAACGAAATGTTTCGACGGCCGCGGACCAAGAGGCCGGTGCAGAAAAAGGGAAAGTTCCAGAACGTCCGGTTGCCGTACCGAAGCGAGAGAGGGCCGCACGACTGGACAGGCCTGGCTTGGCTCCGGTGCGAGGTCCTCGAAAACGGTAGTTATCGAACCGATGAGGTTTCGGCGATGGACAGTAACGACATTGGCGACGATGAACTGATTTCGCTCTCTCGGGCGGCGAAGCTCTTCTTTCGTGGTGAACTCACCAAATCATCGCTGCGCACCGAAGCTCGCAAGCAACCTCGAAATCATCAGGATCGCTAACAAGGATTTCGTGACTCGCAATGGCATTCGGAGAATGATCGAAAAATGCCGGCTGCCCGCGCCCAACGTGGGTAAGATTGAAGCGCCAGCGCCGATGAAAGGTATGACTGCCCAAGAGGCTCTCCGCTTAAAGCTTACTGCCCAACTGAGAGGCACACCGGCAAAGCGGCCGTCTAAAACCTAGATTGCTTCACTGGGCCAATACGGACCCGAATAATGTCGAGCGATTTGAAAAGTGCGATAACACCCGCCGCCGCGATTGCGCAGCTTCAGGCTGCCGGGGTGCACGTGTCGGAGCGAACTCTGCGGGCAAAAGCGAGGGCACTGGGTGCTTGTCGGATTATAGGGAACGTCATGTTCCTGCTTCCCGAAGATATCGAGGCAATTTTGGAGGCCAGTCGCCCATGTCCCTCGTCATCTACCGCCGCGGCAACATCTGGCACTACCGGGGCACAATTGCCCACAGAAGGCTACGAGGCTCTACTCACACGGCTGACAAAGAAACAGCAGAGAGGGTCGTCGCTCAAAAGCAGGTGAGCGAGTGGAGACGCGAACTGTACGGGCCCGAGTCCGTCCTGACATTTCCGCAAGCGGTCTCGCTCTATCTAGATGCCCAGAAGTCCGACCGATTCCTCATTAAACTTGTGAACTACTGGAAGGATAGCCTGGTTCGTTCGATCAACTCAGGAAAAGTCAGGCAGGCTGCTGTCGCTCTCTATCCTGACGGCTCAGCTGCCACGAGAAACCGACATGTCATCGTTCCGACGCAGGCCGTGATCAATCATGCCGCTGACATGGATCTGTGCCGGCATCTCAAGGTGAAGCGCTTCCCGGCGGAGACGAAAGCCAAGGAACCGGCAACTTGGGAATGGGTGCAGAAGTTTATGGCGCACGCGAACCCGCATCTCGGGGCGCTGTGTTGCTTCATGTTTCTGACCGGAGCCCGGATATCGGAAGCCGTGAACGTTCGTTGGAGAGACTTGGACTTGTCTACGGGGAAGGCGCTTATCCGGCAGAGCAAGGTCAGATCAGAGCGCAAGGCTCACATGCCGGCGGTTCTCGTCGAGGCGGTAGCCAACATCCGGAGCAACAGAGAACCGAGTTCTAAGGTGTTCAAGTATTCATCGCTGAACAGCGCCAGGTCGCCATGGCGCGGAGCCGTCCAGCGCGCCGGAATCAAGCCCCTGACCTATCACGCCTGTCGGCATGGGTTCGCTACGTCGATGCTTCACAAAGGGGTAGATCCGATCACCGTTGCCAAGCTTGGAGGCTGGAAATCTGCCCAGCATGTCTTTGCCACCTATGGGCACGCCATGACAGACGAAACTCTGGCGGATCGGATTGTCGAAACCGCCGATCCCTCTCAAGTCTGATGGTTGACGCCGGCCGATGGCCCGATACGGTTCGTCGCCGAGGAGGACGCTACAATGCTTGAATGGCAGAACATGTCCGAAGAGGAGGCCATCGAGGCCGCAATCAACGAGCACGGAAAGGATGCGACCACTTCCGTCGCCTACTGCGCGCTTGAAGCGAACACAGGTATGGAGAGCCCGGAGTACACATTCTGGTTCGACCTCTTCTTGAAGCTCAAAAAGAGAGAGCACGTGGGATGGGCGTGATCAGATGTCGCTGACCACAGCTTTCATCTCCGAACTCGTCTGGGCCGCAAACCAGGTTGATCACCTGACCGCCTTCGAAAAGCGCCGGCTGCTTGAGCGTGCCGTTGCCACCATCCGTGAGATGCGCGAGCAAGTCGGAATGGCCGCGAGCAAGACCGAACCCGATCCTGTGATCGATCTTCAGACGACCGCGGCGGGGATCGAAATGCTGACTGGCGACGATGTCCGAGCGGCGCTCCTTGATGCGGCGAACATGATCCGTACGTTACGAATTATCCTGGACGACTGAAGCTCAGAGATTAGGTTCCTACCACACAAACCTTCGTCTTCCCATTCAACGGAAGCACGCCCTTGAAGGATGGGTGCCGCAGTTTCCCGTCTTGCGTCCACGCTCGGTATTCCACTGCGGCGACCAGCAGAGGCTTCGAATAGAAGGCACCTTTTCGCTTCAGGTCGACCGCCGGTCGGTCTGCCGGTATGGCGTCAAGCAGCTGGCGTAGCGTCACCGATTCCTGATAGCTCCATCCCGTACCGCATCCGCCGACGTAGACGAGGCCGTCGCCCTTCTTGGCCGCCAGCAGCAGGCGGCCGATTGCGCCTGGCATGGTCGACGGCTCATAGCCGACGATCACAAAGGTATCCCGCCGGGCGCATTTGATCTTGAGCCATTCCGGTCGACGGCCAGAGTGATAGGGCTTATCTCGCCGCTTCGCGATGATGCCTTCTAGTCCAAGTTCGCAGGCGGCACGGAAGAATTCCGCCCCATCCGCATCGACCTCTTCGGAAAGAAGGATCGCGCCGTCGCGGCCGGCTAGAAGCTGCTTGAGAAACTGCCGGCGCTCGGCCTGCGGCTGTCGGCGCAGGTCGCGACCGTCGAGGTAAAGAAGATCGAAAGCCATAAGGAGGATTTCGCCGGGGCCATGTAAGCCCGGCCGGCGCCCGAGGGCGCGCTGCAGCAAGCCGAAGTCCGATCGGCCCTTATCGTCGAGCACGACAGCCTCGCCGTCGAGGATCGCGGTATTGACGCCGAGCTGCGGCGCCTCTGCTGCAATGGAGGGGAACCGATTGGTCCAGTCGTGACCATTGCGCGTCAGGATCCGCACCCGGCCGAGCTCAATATGCAATTCAGCCCTATAGCCGCCCCACTTCACTTCGTATGACCAAGCCGGCCCAGGTGGTGGCTTGTCGACAAGGGTCGCAACGCAAGGACCGACCCAGCTCGGCATCGGATCTGCCGGCGGCGCGGGAGGCTGTAATTTCTTCGCTGTTTTAGCCATGGCGCATTAACGCACGAAACAGCGAAATGTCTCAACCGCTCTTCATACGCGCGACGCACCAATCCCAGTACGTCTCCACCATCTCAGTCGCCTCGCGCGCGGTATCGCAATAGCCCTGGTTCGGTCCCGGCGGAAAGCCTTTGAAGGCCCGAGGGACCGACCCGGCCCAATGCCAGCGGCCAGCCGTAGGGCCGGTCATCTCTTTCCGGATCCGGCCTATGTAGCCGACGTCGTCGAAGCCGAGCCAATCGAAGTCGGTCGGTGCGTCGTTGGCATCCAATTCGGTGCGGCGCCATTGGTAGCGGGGCTGGTAGGGGTCTGTCATGGGTCATACCGCTCCCGCCCGGCCGCTTTGCAGATCTTTCGCCAAACTCTTCCGCCAAGTAGGGGTATCCGGAGCAGTTCGGCCGATGGCACATTCTTCAAATCTTCAGCCGTCTCATATCCGAAGATTTTGAGCTCCTGAAGGAGCCATGGGTGCAAGTTCAAGTCTTCGAGCTTCGTCATGCCCGCATAAGAACAGACCCTGTCGCAGGGCGCAATTGTCGGATTCGACATGGTGCGACCCGCACTCGAAGACCGTTTTCCTTGGCCCCAAGGTGCCGGCGAGCCTGGCCCCGGACCTAAGTCCGGCATCCTCGGGCAAAGGTCTTAGCCGCGTTGCTGGATCCGAATTCACCCGCCATGGTAGTTGCGCACCAATGAACACCGGACAGCCCTCCGTCATTGGCGCCAAGTGACCCCAGAGCGCGACCCCAGCCCCAAGCGACCCAGCGCTCTGGGGCCTGCCCTCAAGGGCGAGGTTCCACAAACAGCCGAGCGCGCGGCAGTTCATCTGAGGTTCAGGCTTGAGGGACCAAGCTGAGAACGAGAGAGGATGCGTCAAATGAATAAACTATTCCCCACCCTCGGAGCCGTAGTCCTAGCGGCATCCTTCGCACTACCGCTAAACGCCGCTCCGATCTTCGTGCCGAAACCCGAACAAGTGCAGGCCGGCGATGTCGAGCAGGTAAAAAACCGGAAACATCGTCATGAGCACGCGGATCGCCACTGGAAACGGCGATACGCCCACCGTCCCTGCGATTACTACGGCCGGTGCTACCCCCGCTATTCCCGGTATTACGGCTATCGTGATCATTACCGATACGGCTATCGAGACTATTACCGCTACGAACGGCGGCAAGGCGTGACAGTATACTTCGGTTACTAGCCGGCAGCACCCTGTTTGAGCAGCGCACTTTCCTTGGCTCCGCGAGACAGCGGGGCCATTTCTTTATCCGGCCCTGTCCCGAAATCTATCTAGGTGTCTCCGACAGTAGCGGCTTCTCGGCGTGGTGCTTCCGAAAGCACGCGGCACTAGTTCGTCGCATTCGAAAATGGCAGCAACGCTAATTTAGCATTTCAGACTCGACTCTTCATTAAGTTGTGCCATGATCCCCGAGGGAATTGGGGGTAATACAATTGAAATCTGTTATATTTTCGCGGCTTAGGCTGGCCGTGGCGATGGCGTTTGCCTTATCGAGCTGCACGACGACGCAGGCAGAATTTCGCAAAGATCCCGCTCGGGTGACGAAGTCCGCGCTCTGTCGGACCTTCATAACCAACACCGACCTGGCCTTCACACAGGAACTGACTGGCGAGCTGGCGCGTCGCCGCATCGACCCCATCGAATGCATGAATATGGTGCAGCAGGAGAATCAAGCTGCAGCCGCCGTTGTCGCTGTTGCATTGGTCGGAACCGCCATTGCCGTCTGCGCGAACAACAACTGCGGTAGCGGCTACTATCCTACCTACCCCGGGAATTGCCAATACGAGTGGCAAACGGATGCCCGAGGCAACCGTTGTGGTAGACGCAGCGCATCATCAAAGCCTGGGGGGTGGTAATGCGATTTGGGAAGTTTCCGATCCTCGCGCGGTATGCATTGGCCACAGCGCTGGCTCTCATTTCTACCACTTTCGCCTCCGCACACGGCGGGGGATGTCGAAAAAGCTCACCGCCTGGACAGTGCTGCCACATGGACAAAAAAGCTGGCTCTGTCCACTGCCACTGAGATCAAGACCCAAGAGAGGACTAAATGAACCGTATGATTTTGTTCGCCGTGACCGTCGTGCTTTCCGGTCCGGCTTACGGCTGGGACGGAACCGACACAGAAACGGGCGCGTCGATCGAGATCGGAAAGGGCAATTTAGTTCGGGAAGGACGGGATATTGAGATCTACGACTCCGAGACCGGCGACTATCGCGATGTGACGATCGAGAACATTGATCGGTACGGGTCAGACGTGGAGATCGAAGTTTACGACAGCGAAAGCGGGGAGTACCGCACTTTCGAGATGGAGGACAACTGATTGTCTGGCATCTGCAAAACAAAAGAATGCCTGATTGGGAGGCTCCTGTTGACTACGATGTTGCTGACTGTTTCGGTCCTTACGACCGGTTGCGACAATTGGCCGTGCAAAAAAGGTAAGCCGTGCGGCCACGCCTGCATTTCAAAGCAAGACACTTGCCACAAAGGTTGATCTGAACCTCTGGTCTCAGTGCCTCGTGGCCTCCGGCTTAACCTCTATGTATCGGCCGATCGATGATCTCGACGGATAGGCCGAAACCGAAGGAGCATTCTTCAATAATGTGCTATAATCGCAGCTAACCCCTCAGAGGGTAATTGACTGTTAATGGGTACGGCACTATCTCTCGACTCAAGTTGGATTTTCCGACAACGAGATAAACGGTGAGACAGCCCATCCGATAAGTGCTGCTATAGCGGTGCTTGGATGGGCTGGATCCGTTTAAGGGGGGCCATGTATCTCGCGCGGTATGCCATCTTGCTGGATGGCGGGTTCGTTACCCGGAAGCTCAAAGAGTCGCTGGGAAAACCAGCTACCGCTGATGACATTATGGCATTATGCGACGAAATTCGCGCGAATCCCAATCTCAAAAACTATGAGCTCTTGCGCATATACTACTATGACGCTCCACCGTCAGGCGAAACAATAAAACAGCCGGTCAGCGGTGAAGAGTTTCAGCTCGCGTCAACCGAGCGCTACCGCCACGCACAAAGCCTGTACGACCAGCTCGAACTGAAGGACGGGGTTGCGATTAGGATGGGGGAGACTCGTCTGACACCCCACCAGTGGAAAATGAAGCCGCGCTCGGCGCGACAATTGATCAAAGAACCGCGGCAAATCGAAGACCGAGATTTCGACCTTGATATCGGCCAGAAGGGCGTCGACATCCGGATTGGACTGGATATGGCTAGGCTCGCACTACGGGATACAGTCCGTGCTGTAGCAGTAGTCACAGGCGATAGTGATTTTGTGCCTGCGTTCAAATTTGTCCGCCGTGAGGGCGTTAAAGTCATGCTGTGCACGCTTGGGCATAAAGGCGCTCGCCGCGAACTCAAGGCGCACGCTGATTTCGTCCTCTCCTAGGAATGTTCGCATTGGAAGCGAGTGGTGCTTTCGCGCAAGGCATCATCTCTGAAGTTGTCCGCCTTCCCTCTGGCTCGCCTCAATCCGCTGTAGGATCTCACGAGTAACACGCATATCAGCTGCCAGGCTGTTTAGCGTGTTCTCCACCGCGCGCATCGAGGTCGCGGCCTCGGCGGCCTGCTTCTCGACGGCGACCAGGCGCAGCTCGTGATTGTCGATCTGCCGAATGGTGGTTTCGATCTTCGTCACCCGATCCTCAAGCTTCCCGAGGCTGGCCGCGTGGGCATCCTGGTTCGCCGTCATGCGCTCCCATGTCATGCCCCAGGCAACCAGACCGGTGCCAAAGCCGACGAGGAGCGCGATGGTGTTTAAGTTCCACTCCCATTTCCAGACTGGTGCTCGAACGCTGGCCATCTCATCATTCCCGTTGCTCACTCTCTGCCCCTCGTTGCCTGCAATGCAATCGTGCTGAAATGGGAGCCGGCCCCCGAGGATGAGAGCCGGCCCGATGATGCTTACTGCTGGTTCTTCGGCGCCAGATAGGTCAGGACCGCCGGCAGACCGATGGTGAGCGCATAGAGCGCGAGATAGCCGTACCAGGGCGTGCCCTCCGGCATGAACGGGACGCCGGCGCTGCCAGCAAGTGCGCCACCGACGCCGGCGCCAAGAGCTTTCGATATGCTACCCATTACTGTGCTTCCTTCAGTGCGAGAGAGATAGTCGCGTAGGCCGTTGCCGCGACGACGAGAGCATTGGCCGCGGTGACGCTGCCAGGATCTGCGCAGATGACGCGCACGCCGTTGTAGGCTGCGGCTTCCTTGGCGATGGTCGAAGCCTTGATGTTGCCTGAGGCCGAGGCCGCGATGAACGCGGCGTGCGCCGTTTCGAGCAGAGCGCAGGTCTTCGGGAGACTGGTCTTGATCGCGGTGTCGATCGAGCCGGTGGTGGTGCAAGCGGACAGCACAATGGCCGCCGCCGATACGATGATCAGCGAACGCATGTGATTTCCTTCGATGTTGGGAGGTTGGTTAGAGGCGTGCTTTGACTTCGGCGCGCATCTTGTCGCCGCATGCTTTGGCGCCGATGACATCCGGCGCGAACGGAAGCCGGGTGAAATCCCACTTGCCGGCCTGTTTGATGCCCAGGTTCGGCTGAACCTCGGCGTGGGAAAGGATTGTCTTCGAGGTGACCGGGATTTTGTAGAACTCGGCCAGGTGCGCGATGACGTCCATGGCGCGGTGCCACTGGGTTTCCGTCATCGGGAACTTGCCGGCATGAAAAGGGCTTTCGATCGCCCCAGCCATGCAGGCGAGCGACACGCCGATCGAGCCGGTGTTGCAGCTGCGGGTATGAGCCGCATAGTCATCATCGGCCGTGTTCACGTTGTCGGATACTGTGTGGTCGCCGCGGACGACGTTGCCCGATCCCTCGACGATGAAGTGATAGTGCTCCTTGTCGAGCTCCGAAGCTCGATAGGCGCCGGCACTCCAATGCGCGATGATACGCGACATTTTCACCGGCTGGAGCCATTCCAGCGGTAGGCGGTAGTTCATAGCAATGTCCCTATTGGTTAGGTGGCACGGATCGAAAGGCGCCGGATGAACTCCGGGCCATGACACTTTTGTTTGCTGAAGGATGAAGCGTTACGGATGCCGGCGAAGAAAAAGAGCCCCTGCCGTTTATAGACAGGGGCTCCTTCATCCTGTGGCGAGCCTCCTGGCGACGGCCGCAGCTTAGGAGACCCTTTTTTAGGATACGCTTGGAGCAATTCGAAACAAGCGACCGAATGGGCGAGGCCCTAAGGGATTAGTCGGCAAACCCGAAAATGAGTTCGAGGGCGACGGGTAGAATTCCCGCGCGATGTGCAAAGCCACCATCTTCAGCGGTGGCTCTCGTTCACTTTGCCCTTCGAGGCATCGCGAACCTGAGCACAAAGAGAGCCCCTGCCGTCCACGGGCAGAGGCTCAATCGTGTCATGCCTGGCCGTCCCGGCAACATCCGCAGGGCTACTCCGCGGTGGGCGGCCCGACTTGGTAGATGTCCTCTTCTTAGCTCCGGTCAATTACCCTTGGGGGCTATGCGCGGGTTACGCCCATCGCCGTACATTTGGTCGTCAATCGAAAAAGGCCCCGGACTCTCCTCGTAGGAATCCAGGGCCTTCCCGTCTGAGCGTTCGAATTCACAGACGCGCCATCTATGGCTGTATTGCCAGTGGTTTCAAGCCTGCCAGCGTTAGAGATTGGCCGCCGCGAGCCACATTCCATCAATCTGCTGCTCAGTGAGCCCCAGAGCGGCGCCAACAGTCGCGATCAGCGGGTGTGTGCGATTGAAGGTGGTCGCGTATTCCCATTCGATCTGGGCCTTGTCCTTGTCGGGACCGGCCGGCATGCCGCCGATGGTGGCTGTGACGGTGGATGGGGGAATGCCTGCGTTGAGCAGCCCCAGGCGGAACTGTCTCGCGGTAAGAGGATGCATCGAGGCGCGCAGCTCCTCCGCAGTCGGCGTCTCGTATGGTGCGATAGGTCCATATGCGCCAGACGTCGCGTTATCCCAGAATTCGGTCTCGTGCACGTATTCCCTGGCAACATGGACGCTCACTCCGAACGGGTGCGGCACATCAAACTCGGCGAATTTGACCTCCGCGGTCAGCGTCTCATGCGCCGCGTCGGTCCAGCGAAGATTGGAGACGGATTCTATCGTCAGATTGGTCATCAGGAAATCCTCAGCGCTAGGGAAGCGTTGGTGTTGGAGATGACGCCCATGGCGCGCCATGTCCCGGTATCGATGCCGAGCACCGCACTATTCGCCGTGTTCGACCAATAGAGATCCGTACCGGCGACGGTTGAGCCTGGGTTGACCGATCCGGCTGTCTTCTTCAGCGCGAATGCATAGGTGCCTATCGTGCCTTGCACGTTGCCAGCGTAGAGGCTGCCTATCTGCGCCGCGGTGGGTTGGTCCCCATCACGCCAGACGGTCGAGTCGACGGAAAGCGTGAGGTCTGCCGACAGCCCACCGCCGCCGGTCAGCCCGGTACCGGTCGCGACCGATCGTGAAGTTTGGACCAAGCCAGAGAGAGCGACGCCGCCAACAGTGCTAGCGTTCGCAGAATTACCCGTGATGTTGATAGGCCAGGTGCTGGCATAGTTCGTGCTGTCTACCTGCAGGCCAAGAGCACCACTCAGCCAGCCGATGTAGATCTTGTTGGTGCCTTGCCCGGTGCCACCGCCCTGCTGAACTGGCGTGTAGCCAAGGCGGCCGACGATGTTGGTGTAGTAGGAGCCCTCTTGGCCGTCCAAGAGATCCGCATCGAGACCCGAGCCAGCC
>NZ_JAEPRP010000049.1:37553-42125 GCF_016652895.1 Ensifer sp. SSB1 | reverse complement strand
CTCGGCGCGCGCTTCCAGTTCGGCCTTGACCCGAGCCGCTTCCGCAGCCCCCGCGACGCGCCGGCGTTCTTCGGCAACGGCGCGCCGCCGTTCGATCTCCCGCGCTTCTGCCTTCGCCTTGTAAAGCGCCACTTCGCGGCGCAGCCGCTGCTTCTCCAATACGTTTGCCTGCAGGATCTCGACCCGCCGGCGCTCGCGCTCAAAAGCGCGCAGCGACAGGCAATTGGCGAGATCAGCAACGTCGAGGCTGACGCCCGGCGCCTCCAGCAAGCCGGCATAGCCAATCCGCACACGCGGTTCGGTACCGGAAAGCGCTTCCTCTCCGGGGCGGAAGGTGAGGTCGATGCCGCCATCGATCCGGCCGGCCGCAAGATCGAGGGCGGCTGCGCCCATCAAGGCGGCATTGCCGTCGCCAGCGGTCACGTTCTGCGCCCGCAGCACGCCGCCGGCAACACTGAACGGAGCCTTGACGACGCCGACAACCGATTGACCCGAGAAAACCGCCGCCTCCGCCACGCTGCGGATGCTATCGGCCGAGATCTGCGTCTTCTGGCCATCGGCCGCAGCAATCAGTTGGGGCAGAGCCGCACTGTTGATGCCGTTCAGGGTCATGCCGTTGAAGGTCGCGGTGCCGGAACCGCTTGCCGAATGAGCCATCGCCTCCGGTGTCGCGCCGGATGCTTCGAGCGCGACGGAGAGATCGAAAGTTCCGGTCGCCACCGGTGCGCCGGCATGGGTCCACCCCGCCTGGGTCAGATCGCCACCCTTGACGTCCAGGCGCGAGCGCAGGAAGCCGGAGCCGTTGGCGTTCCCGACCTGCACTCGGCCCGCAAGCTTGCCGCCCAGCCAATCGCCGGTGGCGTCCGTCAGGGAAAGCTCGTCACCCTTCCATTCCATCTTGCCGGCAAAGCTCGTGACCGCGCCATAGACGCTCGGCCAGAACTTTGCTGCCTGCACGTCGAGCGCGACATTGAGGCCCGTCCAGGCCGGCTGCGCCAGGGCGCTCTTCGAAAACGCGCCGTTCGCATCCTCGACCGGACCCAAGATCGCCTCGCCCAGCCAGGCCAGATCGAGCGAATCGACGGTGAGCTGACCGCTGGCAGCACCAGGCGCCTTGCGGTCGACCGTCAGCGTGCCGGTAAAGCCGTTGTTGTCCGCCTTGCCCTCGACCGTTGTCAGGGCGATCGCCTCTGGGCTTGCGGCAACATCGGCCGAAATCGTCAGCGGCAGGCCGCTCCCCATCTGCGGCAGCGCCACCCCTTGCAGGAGCAGATAGGGCTCCAGATCCTGGGTCTGCAACGTGACCTTTGCCTGCCCCTCGAGGAAGTGATCGCGCGAAAGATCGACATTGCCCTTGGCGGCGAGCGACGACTTCTCGGTCGTGAACGTCACCGTACCGTTCGCCTTCGAGCCCTCAGTGCTCTGCAGCTTGACCGAGAGAATGCCGTTGGCATCAGCATCGAAGGGCAAGGGATCGAAACCGGTCTGCCCGAGAAGCAGGCGGGTTTCGGGGTTTTCCAGCGTCGCCTCAAGCAGTATCGCCTTGCCGGTCATCGCCTGCACCATGTCCGGCGCCTGATAGCTGGCGGCGATCTTGGTACCGTTCGCCGTGCCGAAAATCCCGAAAGTCGCCGGCGCATTGCCTTCCTTGTTGCCGGCCGTCAGCGTCACGTCGAAAGCCGTGTCGCTGTAATAGGGGCCAGCCTTGATCAGCTGCCGAAGGGCCGGATGGTTGACCGCGTGCCGTCCGATCATTTCCAGGAACGGCGTCAGGTTCTTGGCGGCAAGTTTCATCTTGGCCGAGACGACGGGTTTTTCCAGATCGCCGCTTGCACGGCCGGAAAAGGCGAGCTGGGCGCCGGCAAGCGAGCCGATCGCCACACGCTCGGCCTGGAGCTGGCCATTCTTCAGCGTCAGCACCGCCTGTACGTCCTGCGCCTCTTCACCGAAGGCGGAGAACTCGTCAGCCGAAAGGTCGGCGGCGATGGCGTGCTGCAGCAGCGTGTCGGTGGAAGCGTCGCCCGCCACCAGTCCGGTCAGCGCCTGAAGCGCCTCGAAATCGATGCGGTTGCCCTTGAGCTGCAGCGAGAGGTTCGGTTGCTGCTCGGCAAAGGACTGCCGCTCCAGCCGGCCCTTGAGGCTCGCCTCGCCCGCAGCCAATTCGAGGTTCTCGAACTGTTGCAGCGTATCGGTCAGGTTCACCGTGGCAGAAAATCCGGCAGTCTTCAGTTTGCGGATCGCCGGGTCGACCGAGCCCGCCAGCCAGTTCGCCAGACCTGACGGCTGGTTGGAGGCGAGCAGCAGGTCGCCGCGGAAACTTCGCTGCCCCTTGAGGTTCAGCCGCCCCTTGGCTTCGAGCTGGGTGCGCCCCGGCAGCAGCGCCACGACATTGTCGATCACCCAGCCGGCGCCGTCAGGCTGCACGTCGATGCGCACGTCACGCACCGTCGTGTCGCCGACGACGATCGCCGGCAGCTTCAGGCTCGCGCGGCCCGGCACCTGCGGAATGGGAATGTCGGCGGCAATGGCGAGCATCGCCTCCAGCCGCTGGCGCATGGAAATCGCCGGGTCGCGGCCGGTCTTGGTATTGCGGTTGGGGCCGATGCGGCTGACGTCGATCTGCTGGCCCTCGCCGGTCACCACATAGGGGTCTTCCGACGAGCCTACCTCGAAACGATAGTCCGGAACGCGGATGCTTTCGTTGGTAAGCTGGAAATCACCATTGATGCGCAACGGCGCCCGCGTGTCATCCTTCTCCTCGCCCTGCCGGTTTTCGGTCAGGGTGAAGCGGCCGCTATAGACCGGCTTGAAGTCGACGATCTTCAACGCACCATCGGTTTCGACGCCGAAGGGGCGCTTGTCGGGCGTTACCCGTGCCTTGAGGCTCAACGCACCGGCTGCGTCCACCTCGTTGCTGGTAAAGGAGAAGCTGCCGGCTTCGCCGTCGAGCGCCGCGCGCCCCTCCACTTTCCAAGGGCCGGCAAGTGTACGGGCCGAAACGTCGGCAGCAAGCCCGCTTACGCGGCGGGTGCGGCCGGTCTGCTCGTCGATGAATTCGATCTGGCCATTGGTGATCTCGACGTTTTCAAGCACGACGGTCTTGGCCGGGATCGAGGTGCGGCGACCGCGCGCCCAGTCGAGCGTCCCGTCCGGCAACAGCCGTACCTTGGCCTTGGGCCGGTCGAGCCGCATGTCGAAGATCAGCGCTTCGCCACTGAGGAACGGCGCCAGTTCCGCACTCATCGAAAACTGCGCCACCTGGATCAGCGGCTCGCCGTCTTCGCTGCCGACGCGCACGTCGTTGAGCGTCACGGTCGGGAACGGGATCAGCCGCGCATCGACGCTGCCATGAACGACGACCGGCTTGCCCATGATGCGGCTGGCTTCGCGTTCGAATTCCTTGCGAAAGTCGGTCCAGTCAATGAACCACGGGGCGATCAGCGCCGCAAAAAGCGCAACGACCACAAGTCCACCGACAGCAAGCAAAATTCGCGAAAGCACCGTGCCTACATTCCATCCAGTTCATCGGCGCAAATGTGCGCCGCATGTCAGTTTGCGCGCCAGAGTTTGGCGCCTGCAACGTCGCGCCTCATCAGGCGCGCAAGGGTCGCTGCAGCATTTTGCAGTCCCGCATGTTTCGTCCTCAAATCGGAAACGATCCAAGGAGACATGCCGTAGCGCTCTCATTGCCGCATAATTCGTTCGGGGTCGATTCCGACTTCGGAACTATGCACTACCACACTTTGGCGCCGGCGCATTGCCCGAAAAATTGGGCCAAATGCTGACGCCGCCGTACGGGGTTCCGCCTCAGGCGAAGATCTTGCCCGGGTTGAAGATATTGTCCGGATCGAGCGAGCGTTTGACCTGCCGCATCAGGTCCAGCGCGTCGCCAAGCTCTGCCTCGAGGAACGGCATCTTTCCCTGGCCGATGCCATGTTCGCCCGTGCAGGTTCCGTCCATTTCAAGCGCCCGGGCGTTCAGCCGCCCGACGAAGGCCTCTGCCCGCGCCACGTCGGCCGCGTCCTTGTCAGCGAACAGCAGGCCGACATGGAAGTTCCCGTCGCCCGCATGGCCGACGATCGGCGCGGTCAGCCCATGGGCGGCGCTGTCCTCCTGGGTCGCCACCACGCATTCCGCCAGCCGCGAGATCGGCACGCAGACGTCCGTCGACAGGATCGCCGCACCCGGGATCAGGCTTTTCTGCGCCCAATAGGCATTGTGCCGCGCCTTCCAGAGCCGCGCCCGTTCCTCCGGATTGGTCGTCCAGAGGAAATCGCTGGCACCGAACTCCGAGGCGATTTCGCCGAATTGGCGTGCCTGCAGTTCGACGCTCTCGGGACTGCCATGAAATTCGACGAAGAGTGTCGGCGTCTCCGCATAGGAAAGGCCGGAATAGCCATTGCAGGCCTTCATCTGCAGGGCATCGAGAAGCTCGATGCGCGCCACCGGAATGCCGGACTGGATGGTGAGGATCACCGCGTTGCAGGCGTCTTCGATCGTCGGGAACGGGCAGACGCCGCCGGAAATCACCTCCGGGATGCCCTGCAGCCTGAGCGTGATCGAGGTGATGAT
>NZ_JAEPRP010000049.1:5149-37543 GCF_016652895.1 Ensifer sp. SSB1 | reverse complement strand
CGGCGCCGACGAAAAGCCGCGTCAGGTCGTAGCCGGCAGAGGACTTGCGCGCCCGGTGCGCCGTGCGGATCTCGCGCCCGTCAGCGGTCACCACCGTCAAGGCCAGCACATTGTCCTTCATGGTGCCGTAGCGCACCGCATTGGTGCCCGACGCCCGCGTCGAGGCCATGCCGCCGATCGAGGCATTGGCGCCGGGATCGATCGGGAAGAACAGGCCGGTGTCGCGCAGATAGGTATTGAGCTCCTCGCGGGTGATGCCGGGTTCCACCCGGCAGTCGAGATCCTCCGCATTGACCTCCAGCACCTTGTTCATGCGGGCGAGATCCACCGAGATACCGCCATTGGGGGCATTGATATGCCCCTCGAGCGAGGAGCCGGTGCCGAAGGGGATCAGCGGCACTTTGTGCCGGGCGGCGATCCGGACGATCTCGCGCACGTCTTCGGCGCTTTCGGCAAATACCACCGCATCGGGAAGCTGCGCCGGGATATAGGTGGTGGTGTGGGCGTGTTGGGCGCGGATCGCCTCGCCAGTCTGGAGCCGGTCGCCGAAGCGGGCGGCCAGTTCCTGCTTCGCCGCCGTGATGCCGGCCTCGTTTCTCTCGCCAGCTCTGATCGCCTTCAATGCCACGGAAAACGCCCTTCCTGTTGCATGCGCGCCCTGCCGAAGCGGTGCTTCGGAAGCGCAGTCATTTCAAGGCGCTACTGTGCAAATCGGAATCATTTTGTCCAGACGCTCGCGCTCTTGGCCGCGAGCCTAGCGCAGGAAAACGCCTGACGTGAGACCGGAGTGTCACAAGACGGTACGACAGCGCGGAAAACAGCGGACTTTTCAGCGCGGCAAACGTCTCAGCGCCGGCACGCAAAGAAGATAGAGCCCGATGGCGGCAATCCACACCCAGCCGTCCCAGGAGGCGAGCGTCAGCGAATAGAGGCCGATGAAGAGAAGCGGCCCGACGATCGACGCGAGGCTGGTGAGGCTTGTCAACGCCCCCTGCAACCTGCCCTGCCCTTCCTCGTCCACGGCGCGCGACAGGAGCGCCTGCAAGGCCGGCGAACCGATGCCGCCGCCGGCAAGCAGCAGCATGATCGGCAGCACCATCCAGCTTGCGGTGGCGAGCGCCAGCAGCCCGTAGCCGAGACTGTCGAGCACGATGCCGAGCTCAAGCGCACGTCGCTCGCCGAGCCGCGCCGCCGCCGGCCCGGCGATCACGCCCTGCGCCAAGGCATGCAGCAGGCCGAAGGCGGCCAGCGACAGGCCTGTCATCCGCGCGTCCCAGCCGAAACGGTGCTCGCCGAAAATGACCCACAGCACGGCCGGGACCTGGCCGACCAGCTGCATGACGAAGAAGACGGTGACGAGCCGCAGGAGAAGCGGACCGCGCAGGACCTGTCGCAGACCCGCCAAGGGCTTGAGCCCACCGGCGGGCGCATTCGCCCAACCACCTTTGCGGCTCTCCGCCAGGAACAACGAGGCGAAGAGAAAGCCGAGGCCGTTCATCACGGCGGCGGCGGCAAAGGGCGCGTGCAAGCCGGTGGAGCCAAGCAGCCCGCCGGCGACCGGCCCGGCGATCATGCCGACACCGAAACAGGCACCGAGCGTGCCGAAGTGCCGCGCCCGCGCCTCACCCTCCGTCGTATCGGCAATGGCAGCACCGGCGACGGCACCGGTCGCTCCCGTGATACCGGCGATCATGCGACCAAGATAGAGCACCGTGAGCGTCGGCGCCGTTGCCATGATCGCATAATCGATTGCCGCACCGGCGAGCGACACGAGCAGAACGGGCCGCCGACCATATCGGTCGGAGAGAAGGCCGAGCACCGGCGCGAAGACGAATTACATCACGGCATAGAGCGAGACCAGGACGCCGTAGTGACCGGCGACCTGATCGTTATGGGTGAGGTTGCGCAGGAGACCCGGCAGCACCGGCATGACGAGGCCGATGCCGAATGCATCGAGCGCCACCGCCGCAAAAAGCACCCACAGCGCCTTGCGCCCTGCCCTGGTGCCGTCGCCCACACAGGGGACTGCCTCATCCGTCTTTTCAAGGGTCATCGCCTATTCCTTATCATTGATAAATTAATGCACGGGAAACTTATCGCTGATAAATTGTCAAGCGACGGATGGAGACGACGATGACGAAGCTGCAACGGGACACGGTGGTGCGCGCCGCGCTGACACTGCTGAACGAGGTGGGGCTGGACGGCCTGACGACCCGCAGGCTTGCCGAGCGGCTGGGCGTGCAGCAGCCGGCGCTCTATTGGCACTTCAAGAACAAGCAGGCGCTGATTGCGGCGCTTGCCGAGGCGATGATGGCCGAGAACCATGATCGCTCCGTGCCAGAGCCCGACGAGGACTGGCGCGCATTCCTCACGGCCAATGCCCGAAGCTTCCGGAGGAGCCTGCTTGCCTATCGCGACGGGGCGCGCATTCATGCCGGCACCCGGCCGAGCGCACCGCAGATGGCATCCGTCGAAGCGCAGATCCGCCTGCTGCATGCGCAAGGCTTCCCCCCGGCCGAAGCCGCTTCCGCCCTGCTCTTGATCAGCCACTATGTCGTCGGCTCGGTGCTGGAACAGCAGACCCCATTGGAAGCAACCGAAGGAAGGACCGACGGCGAAACGGCATCTGACGAGACGGCGCCGCTTTTGGCCGCCGCGATGCGGGCGCTCGACGAGAGCGGACCCGACGCCAGCTTCGAATACGGCCTCACCACGATCGTCGAAGGCCTGGCACAACGGCGCGAACGCTAGGAGATCCACCCGGCGAGAAAGCGATTCAGTTTCAAGGCGCTGTCACCGAAACCGGAATCAGCTCCGGAGGATCCGCGCCCACCTATGAGGGCAAAACGGAAGAAAACACCTGCTCAATTGCGGGCGTTGGATTATCATGTCGGGGTGAAGGGAGAGAGGCAATGTTGGGTCTCACCGCTTTGCTCACCGCGTCGATCTTTTTCGGCGCCGCCGTCTACATCAATCTGGTCGAGCAGCCGGCAAGGCTCCACCTCGACGATCGCGCGGCCCTCGCGCAATGGGTACCTTCCTACCGCCGCGCCTTCGAAATGCAGGCGACGCTCGCCCTGATCTCGGGCCTGCTCGGCGCTGCCGCCTGGGGGAGGACCGGCCACGTGCTCTGGGGCATGGGGGCGGCGATCATCATCCTGAACTGGCCCTATACGCTGCTCTTCGTCATGCCGGTCAATCGCAAGCTGGAGATAACGCGGCCAGATGAAGCCGGGGAAGAAAGCCGCACCCTGCTCAAGCGCTGGGGCAGGCTCCATGCCGGGCGAACCGCGCTCGGCGGGCTGGCGGCAACGATCTTTCTCATTGCCGCCTGGCTCGAAATATAGCGTCGAAGAGACCGGCTAGTGCGTCTCCAGCGCCGCTGCCGCTTCCATTTCCTCGTGCAGCTTGCGCTCTTCGTCCGCATGCGGCTTGGTGAAGCGCGCAATCACCAGATAGGCGACCGGCGTCAGGTAGAGCGTGACGATCACCGCCAGCCCCAGGCCGCCGACCAGCACCCAGCCGAGCGCGATCCGCGCTTCCGCGCCCGCGCCGCTTGCCAGCACCAGCGGCACCGCGCCGACGATGGTGGCGATCATCGTCATCATGACCGGACGCAGCCGGATGTTGGCGGCATTCTCGATCGCCGAACGCACGTCCTGGCCACGGTCGCGCAGCTGGTTGGCGAATTCGACGATCAGAATGCCGTTCTTCGCCATGATGCCGACAAGCATGACGAGGCCGATCTGGCTGTAGATGTTCAGCGTATTGCCGGTCATGATCATCGCGAACACCGCGCAGGCAAGCCCAAGCGGCACCGTCGACATGATGATGAGCCCGCTGACGAAGCTTTCGAATTGCGCCGCCAGCACCAGGAAGATGATGACGATCGCAAAGCCGAAGGTCACGAACAGGCCATTGGCGTTTTCGTTGAGTGTTGCGGCTTCGGCGAGCGGCATGATGCGTGAGCCCGGCGGCAGCAGCGGCTCGGCCATCTGCTCGACCATGGTCAGCGCCTCGCCGAGCGCGAGGTCGGACTTGAGCCCGGCCGAGAGCGACACGGCGCGAAGCTGCGATTCGCGCGAGAGCTGCGGCGCCACCGCCTTCTCCTCGACGCTGGCGATCGTCGACATCGGCACGATCTTGCCGTCGCCGGCCTTCAGGAAAATGTTCTGGAGGTCGGTCGGGTCGTTGACCGGGTTGGTCGAAGACAGGAGCTTCACCGGATAGGATTCGCCGTCGACATAGACGTCGACGACGCTGTTGCCGTCGAGCATGGCCTGCAGCGCCCAGGCAAGGCCGCCGATATCGATACCCATATCGGACGCACGTTCGCGGTCGATGGTGATCGAAAGCTGCGCCTGGTTGGCTTCGTAGTTGAGGCGGACGTTTTCGAAGCGGCCGGAATCTTCCATCTGGCGCACGAGCTTCGCCGCCGCATCGCCGAGCTTGTTGTAGTCGTTGCCGACGAGCGCCACCTGCAGGCCGCTGCCGGCGCCGCGAATGCCCAAACTGTTCGGCTGCATGGCGAAGACGCGGACCGAGGGGATGCGCGCCGTCACCTTGTTGATCTCGGCAACGATCTCCTGCTGCGTGCGGTCACGCTTCTCCCAGGAGGCGAGCGTCAGCACCATGAAGCCGCTGTTGACCGAACCGCCCTGCCCGGAGATCGAGAAGATGTTGTCGATCTCGCCGGATTGGACCAGCGGCTGCAGCCCGTCTTCGATGCGGCGCATCTGCGATTGGGCGTATTCGAGCGAGACGCCCTGCGGCGCATTGATTCGCATCATCACCTGCGACCGGTCTTCGCTCGGCGTCAGCTCCGATTTCAGGGTCAGGAAGCCGGCGGCGCCCATGACCGTGAAGAAGCCCGCAACGACGAAGACGATCAAAGGCGAATTCAGGCAGGCCCGCAGCGTCACCCGGTAGAAGCCGGCGGCGCGCGCGCCGAACCGGGCCATCGGCCCCGGCACCGTGTGCTTCTCCTTCGTCAGCATGCGCGAGGCCAGCATCGGGCAGAGCGTCAGCGACACGAAGGAGGAAAGCAGGATCGAAAAGGCAAGTACGAAGCCGAACTCGCGGAAGAGACCGCCCGTCTGCCCCGGCAGGAACGACAGCGGCACGAAGACGGCGGCAAGCGTCGCCGTCGTCGCCAGCACCGCGAAGAACACTTCGAGCGTGCCGTGCACCGCGGCTGCCCGCGGCCCCAGGCCCTCGGCCCGTCGCCGCACGATGTTTTCGAGCACCACGATCGCGTCGTCGACGACGAGACCGGTCGCAAGCACGATCGCAAGCAGCGTCAGGATGTTGATCGAGAAACCGGCGAGATAGATCGCCGCCACCGTTCCGATCAGCGCGATCGGCATGGTGATCGTCGGGATCAGCGTCGCCCGCCAGTCGAGCAGGAACATGTAGATGACGAGCGTCACGATGAAGACGGCAACGAGCAGCGCGATCTCCACCTCGTGGATGGCGCCGTTGATGAAGACGGCATCGTCGCTGGTGATCCGAAGCTGCGTCCCCTCGGGCAGGATCTGCGTCTGGATGGTGTCGACGACCTTGCGCACGCCCTCGGAAATATCGACCGTGTTCGATTGCGCCTGGCGGATGATGCCAAGGCCAATGCCCTGGCGACCGTTGGAGCGCAACGCCGTCGTGCCCGTATCCGGGCCGAGCGTCACGGTGGCGACGTCACGCAGGCGCACATTGTTGACGAGGATCAGGTTTTCGAACTGTTCCGGCGTCTGCAGATCGGCCGTGGCGCGCACCGAGATATCCTGGCTGGCGCTGGTCAGCTTGCCGGCCGGAACGTCGTAGGAGGCGTTGGCGAGCGCGGTCCTGAGATTGGCGACCGTCACCCCGCGCCCGGCGAGCTTCGCCTGGTCGAGATCGATGCGGAAGATCTTCTCCTGGTCGCCATAGACGGCGACGTCGGCCACGCCTTCCACTGCCGCCAGCCGGTCGCTGATCTCGTTTTCGACGAGCAGCGTCATGTCTTCCATCGACATCGTGTCGGAGGTCAGCGCCAGGCGCATGATCGGCTGGCTATCGGCATCGGCCTTCACGATGCTCGGCTCGTCGACATTGTCGGGCAGCTGGTTGCGCACCCGGCCGAGCGCGTCGCGAATGTCGTTGGAGGCCTGGCCGATATCGGTGGTGTCGGAAAACTGCAGCGTCACGCGGCTGCGGCCGAAGGAGGACGTCGAGGAGATGTCGCGGATGCCCTGAACGCGCGAGACGGCGCCCTCGACCACCGAGGTTACCTCACGGTCCATCGTCTCAGGTGCTGCGCCATCGAGCGTCGTCGTCACCGAAATGACCGGCTGGTCGACCTGCGGCAACTCGCGAATCTCGATTCCGTTCCAGGCCGCAAGGCCGGCAACGACGATCAGCGTGTTGACGACGAGCGCGAAGATCGGCCGGCGGATAAAGAGTGCGGTAAAGCCGGTCTTGCCGCGTTCGCGGGCGGATGGCTTGCTGTGCCCCTCGCCCCCGCTCACTTGGTTTCCTCCGCAACCTTCTGCGCTGCATCCTGCTTGCGCTCGCGGCCGGCAATGCGGACTTCGCCGCCGTCACGCAGGCGCTGCACGCCCTCGGTCACGATCTCATCGCCTTCCGAAAGCGCCGCATCCACCAGCACCTTGTCCGGGTTGCGCTGGATGATCTTCACCGGCACCTTCTCGCTCTTGTCGCCCGTCACGCGCCAGATATAGGAGCCTTCCGAGCTCCACTGGATCGCCAGCGGATCGACCGTCGGATAGGTGTCGCCGTCAAAGGCCACGGTGACGGAGAAGGACATGCCTGCCCTCAATCTGTCCTCGGGGTTCTCCAGTCGCGCGCGCACACGCAACGTCCGGCTTGCCTGGTCGAGCCGGTTGTCGATGGCGTGAATTACGCCATCGAGCTGGTTGCCCGGCTGGGCGATCGCAAAGGCGGTAACCGGCTGGCCGACGACGATCTTGTTGGCGAACCGCTCCGGCACCCAGAAGTCGACGAGGATTTCCGAACGATCGTCGACGACGGCAATCGGCGTCGTGGTCGTGACATAGTCGCCGACATTGACGGTGATGATACCGACCACACCCTTCGAAGGCGCAACGATGTCGCGGCGCTTGAGATCGAGTTCGGCGGTCTTCAGCGCCAGTTCGGCGGTCTGCATCGCGATTTCCGCGTCGCGCACGTCCACGGCCGTCACCGCGCGGGCGGTGCTGAGATTACGGTAACGCTCCACCTTTTCACGGGCGCTGTCACGGTTCAGCCGCGCCTGGTCGGCGGCGATCTTTTGGTCGTCGCTGTCGAGCCGGGCGATCACCTGGCCCTCGGCCACCTTCTCGCCGGAGCTCACGAGGATTTCTGTGAGGTTTCCGGTCGCCGTCGGCGTCACGGTGACGGAATGGATCGCCTCGCCGTTGCCGATGGCATTCAGCCGGTCGTTGACGACGGAGGTTGCCGAGGGACGAACCATCACCAGAATGGCCGCGTTGCCGCCCTGACCGCGGCCGTTGCCGCGCTCGCCACCCTGGCCACCGCCGGTCGTGGGCTTCGACAAGGCATCGATCAGCGGGTGAGAAACGCCGATGGCGGCGAGCGTTTCACCTGCGCCGGGCACGAACCGCACCCAGACGGTTGCGCCCACGAGAAGCACAGCGGCGCTCACCGCAAGCTGTTTCCAAACCCGCATTCAAGTCTCCAAATTAAGCAAAAAACACGCCCCAGCGCGGCACGTCCGGCGGTTCGTTCCGATTGCGCGGAGTATCCCTGTTCGCGCGTGTCGGGGCAATGACGGAATGCCATCATTACGCAATTGTAATAAAAGCGAATTTGTTGGCGGGATGATGACGCGCGGAGCGATTGCACCGCAGCTTCCGGCGTGAATCGCACTTTGCTGCGCAAGCCGGCATTTACAGCGGCTTCGGCCGCGCTATCCTGCAACCGCTGGCCGCTTTTGCCGAGCGGTTTCGCCGTCTGGTTTTTCAGTTTCTTGAAGGGGAGCAAGAACGATGTGCGATGCCTGTGTGATGGAAACGGTGAAGGAGCGCATGCTCTCGCGCCGCAGCTTCTTCAAAGCCGCTGCAATTGGAACCGCCGGCCTCGCCGTGGCGAGCACCGGCGCAGCACCTCCGGCGCTCGCCCAGGGACATGGCAGCGTCACGGACCTGACCCACGAACTGCATGAGGATTTCCCGACCTTCTTCGGCCAGCAGCAGTTCTTCCGCGAGGAGAAGTTCAACTACGCCAAGGACAAGTTCAACATGTTCGAGCTCAGGGTGAACGAACACACCGGCACCCATGTCGACGCGCCCCTGCACTTTTCCGCCGACGGCCTTTCCGTTGCCGAGCTGCCGGTCGACAAGCTCGTCGTGCCGCTCGTGATCGTCGACATCCGCGCGAAGGCCGCATCGGACGCGGACGCCCAGGTGACGCCGGACGACCTCAAGGCCTGGGTCGCCGCCAATGGCGAGATCCCGGAAAATGCCTGCGTCGCCATGCTTTCGGGCTGGAGCGCGCATATGGGCACGGACAAGTTCCGCAATGCCGATGGCGGCGGAAAACTGCACTTCCCCGGCTTTCACGTCGAGGCGGCGAAGTATCTCATCGAAGAGAGCAAGGCGGCCGGCATCGCCGTCGATACGCTGTCGCTCGATCACGGCCCTTCGCCCGATTTCGCCACCCACTATGCCTGGCTGCCCGAAGGGCGCTGGGGGCTTGAGGCTGCCGCCAACCTCGACAAGCTGCCGGCCAAGGGCGCGACGCTCATTCTCGGCGCGCCGAAGCATCGCGGCGGCACCGGCGGCCCGGCGCGCGTCTTCGCGCTGGCCTAGGTCACGGACCTATAGAGCACACCCAGGTTTTGGCTGAAGCGAGTTTGACGGGAGCAAGGTCGTTTTCGCTTCCATGGCAACCACATGTTGCCGATCGTCGACCAGTTCCGCACCGGCTGCGTCACCATGAATCACGGTGCGCCAGCACGACGCCGATCGCGGAAAGGTCAACGGCTACGCCTGACGCGCCAAGGCACCCTACCCTCCAACGACTTCACTGATCTGAACGATGGGCGTGATGTCCGTATAGTTGGCGACATCCGCGGAGATCTCGGCGCGGTGCGGACCTAACGCCTCCTGGAATGTCTCGAGGCTCGGCGAGTAGACGTGGCACGCCGCGACAAACTGTGGCGCGCTTCCAGGCTCGCGACCGGCAACGCCCCTGTCGATCTCGTAGCGCAGGCAGGCATCGCCGAGCCGCTCCTCGAGCAAGGGCATGTGGGTGGTGCGGTAGTAGTCGTGGTCGAACTTCGAGCCGCCATCGGCCGGATAGTAGACGCTCATCTTGATCATGATCGGGCTCCTGCCTGAACGCCGCTTCGAGCGTCCGAAACTACTTCTAGGTTACCGACCTATGGAGCACAACCAGGTTTTAGCTGAAACACGTTTGACGAGCGCAAGGTCGTTTTCGCTGTGCTTTTCGAAGCGGGTGACGACGGCACCGCAGACTTTCAGATCACGCAATCGGCCGTGGCCTCTGCAGGCACGGCTTCGGGTACGTTCCCGCCGGGTAGTTCCACACCGCTCAGCCGCCCCTCGACGGCAACCATTCGCATGGCCGACACGCCTTACGGGGCCTGCAACCCCAAGACCGTCACTGACGCCAGCGGCCAGACACGCGTGGTTGCCGCACGGCCGACGGGCTTCTGCGGCCCCAAGGTCTTCATCGTCACGCAGAACGGCAATGCCTATCAGGGTTCGAGCAAAGGCGTGCTGTTTACATCAGGACCATTCGGCGCGAACAACCAACCCTGCAACGAAATCCCCAATTGAACGCATCGACGACGGCTGCCCCAAACGCAACGCTGGCAATCGCTGCGACCTTGGCTATCGTCATCGCATCAAGCGACCGGCCCGCCCGCGTGCGCCACCAGGCGACAACAGTGAAGGACACCCATGAGCACCGTTACCCCGCCCCAAAACCCGGAAGCCGACCCACGCGTCAAAGCCGTGTTCGACGACATTCGCGCCACGCGCAAATCCGATTTCATCAACAATATGTGGCTGTGGCTCGCCTTCGACCCGGAGCTGCTGGAGCAGACCTGGCGCGACGTCAAGGCCGTGATGGCAACACCTTCGGCCCTCGATCCGCTGGTGAAGGAGATGCTCTACGTCGCCGTCTCCGTCACCAATGGCTGCGGTTACTGCGCCCATTCCCACACGGCGGCAGCGAAGGCGAAAGGCATGAGCGATGCCCAGCACGCGGATCTGCTTCGAGTGATCTCGCTTGCCGCCCGCACCAACCAGCTTGCGACCGCTCTGCAGGTGCCGGTCGATGCCGTCTTCGACAAAACCACGGAATAAACCGCGCGACCAAGAATAAGCGGCTTCGAAATCGCCTGTCTTTCCACAGGCTTGGTGCGTCCGGTGCAGAAAACGGAATAAAAGAAGAACATCCTTTCTGGCCTTTCCCCACCGAATCACTACATTGAGCCGCATGATGAGTGGTTTCGACGATATTCCTTTCTTCGACGAGGAGCCGGCGCCGCGCAAGCAGTCGCCAGCCCCTGGAGGTATTCCAGCCGCCGGAGGTATTGCTGCGCGCGCCATGGCGGCGCGTGACCGCGCCCAGCCGCGCCCGGATTATCTCTCCGGCCTCAACCCGGAACAGTCCGAAGCGGTCGAAACGCTCGATGGACCGGTTCTCGTGCTGGCCGGCGCCGGCACCGGCAAGACCCGGGTGCTCACCACACGCATCGCCCATATCCTTTCCACCGGCCGCGCCTTCCCCTCGCAGATCCTGGCGGTGACCTTCACCAACAAGGCGGCGCGCGAGATGAAGGAGCGCATCGGCGTGCTCGTCGGCCATGCGGTCGAAGGCATGCCCTGGCTCGGCACCTTCCACTCGATCGGCGTCAAGCTGCTGCGTCGCCACGCCGAGCTCGTCGGCCTGCGTTCCGATTTCACCATTCTCGACACCGACGACGTGATCAGGCTGATCAAGCAGCTGATCCAGGCCGAAGGCATCGACGACAAGCGCTGGCCCGCCAAGCAGTTCGCCGGCATGATCGACGGCTGGAAGAACAAGGGCCTCGATCCGGCGCAGATCCCCGAGGGCGACGCCCGCGCCTTTGCCAATGGCAAGGGACGCGAACTCTACGCCGCCTATCAGAACCGGCTGTTGACGCTGAACGCCTGCGACTTCGGCGATCTTCTTCTGCACCCGATCCGCATCTTCCGCATGCATGCGGACGTGCTGAAGGACTATCACGACAAGTTCCGCTACATACTCGTCGACGAGTACCAGGACACCAACACGGCCCAGTACATGTGGCTGCGGCTCCTGGCCCAGCGGCCGAAGGGCGTGCCGCAGAACGTCTGCTGCGTCGGCGACGACGACCAGTCGATCTATGGCTGGCGCGGCGCGGAAGTGGACAACATCCTGCGCTTCGAGAAGGATTTTCCTGGCGCCAAGGTGATCAAGCTCGAGCGCAACTACCGCTCGACCGAACATATCCTCGGCGCTGCCGGTCATCTGATTGCCCACAACGAAGGCCGCCTCGGCAAGACGCTTTTTACCGACCGCACCGACCCGGACGATGAAAAGGTGCAGGTGCACGCCGCCTGGGATTCCGAAGAGGAAGCCCGCGCCGTCGGCGAGGAGATCGAGCAGCTCCAGCGCCAGAAGCACAATCTGAACGACATGGCGATCCTGGTGCGCGCCTCGTTCCAGATGCGCGAGTTCGAAGACCGCTTCGTCACCCTCGGCCTCAACTACCGCGTCATCGGCGGCCCGCGCTTCTACGAGCGCCTCGAAATCCGCGACGCCATGGCCTATTTCCGCCTCGTCTGCCAGCCGGCCGACGACCTCGCTTTCGAACGCATCGTCAACACGCCGAAGCGCGGCCTTGGCGACACCACCGTGCGCACGCTGCACGATTATGCCCGCGCCCGCGATATCCCGATGCTGGCGGCGGCTTCCGAGATCATCGAGACCGATGAGCTGAAGCCGAAGGCGCGGAAAGCCCTGTTCGACGTCGTCACCGATTTCCGCCGCTGGCAGAGCCTGCTTGAGACGACGGTCCATACCGAGCTCGCCGAGCAGATCCTCGACGAAAGCGGCTACACCGCCATGTGGCAGAACGACAAGTCGGCCGAAGCTCCCGGACGGTTGGAAAACCTGAAGGAACTCATCCGCTCGATGGAAGCGTTTGAGTCGCTGCGTGGCTTCCTCGAACACGTCGCGCTCGTCATGGATGCCGAGCAGAACGAGAACCTCGACGCCGTCTCGATCATGACCCTGCACTCGGCCAAGGGCCTGGAGTTTGACACGGTGTTCCTGCCCGGCTGGGAGGAAGGCCTGTTCCCGCACCAGCGCGCGCTCGATGAGGGCGGCCGCTCCGGCCTCGAGGAAGAACGGCGCCTCGCCTATGTCGGCATCACCCGCGCCAAGCATCGCTGCCACATCTGGTTCGTCTCCAACCGCCGCATCCACGGCCTATGGCAATCGACCATGCCGTCGCGCTTCCTCGACGAACTGCCGCTTGCCCATGTGGACGTGGCCGAGAACGAGCAATCCTATGGCGGCTATGGCCGCGGCGGTTACGGCCAGTCACGCTTCGACAAGGCCGATCCCTTCCAGAACAACTATTCGACACCCGGCTGGAAGCGCGCCCAGCAGCACCGCTCCGATGCCACCCGCGACAACTGGGGCACGCGCTCCGGCCATGCGGTCGAACGCATCGGCTACGGCGAAAGCGGCCCGCGCGGCCGCACCATCGACGGCGAACTGGTGGCGAAATCGACAGCCACGGAACCCTCGCGTTTCTCTGTCGGCGACCGCGTCTTCCACATGAAGTTCGGCAACGGCAACATCGCCGCGATCGAAGGCAACAAGCTCACCATCGACTTCGACCGCGCCGGCCAGAAGCGGGTGCTGGATGGGTTTGTGGAGAAGGCGTGAGGAGGTCGAAGCCCTCCTCACGTGCACTCCCTACGGACTGCACAACCATCGATCTCATGGCGCCAACCAGCGAAGTGCAATAATATTGCGGGCACAATTCTCGCGTTTGAACGAAACCATGTACCGATCTCCCTCGACGCAAAATGGGTGGAGACATGTCCTGGACGAGCGCTGTTCGCAGCCTGCTGGAGCTGGGCGCCGCAAATGTTGCGGAGGGTGACCGTGAAGGCATCCTCGTCGCGAATGTCGCGGCCTGTGTGATCGTCGTCACCACCACGAGCTTTGCCCTCATCTACGCACTCTATGGCGAGCCGAGCCTCATTCCCCTCGTCTATGCTAATCTCGCGCTAGCCGTTGCGGCCGCCATGACGCCGCTTTTTCATCGCTTCGGCCGCGTCGCGTCAGGGCTTTGGGAATTCGGCATCTGCGTGGTGGTCCTCGTCTGGATCGCCTCCTATGTCGGCCGGGACTCCGGCGTCCTGCTGACGCTGCTCGGCGTGACGCCGGTCGCCTTCGCGATCCTCGGGTTTCAAAACATCGCACTGGTGACGGTCCTCAGCGCCATGGCTGCGATCACGGTCATCGCCGCATCCATCGCGTTTCCTCAGGCGCGGTCGGGTGTCTATGACGACACCCGTTTCCTGCAACTCCTCCATTCGTCGTCGATCATCACGCTCACGCTCATGTGCTTCGCAACGATCTACTATGCCTTCCACCTGGCGAGAGAGGCGCAGGGGCGGCTCGCCCGCCTGATGACGTCGATCATGCCGGACGAGATCGTGGCGCGCCTGCTGAGGAACGAGCGTGAAACGATCATCGACGAATTCGAGCATGCGACTGTTGTCCTGATCGACATCGTCCAGTTCGTGGCCCTGTCAAACAGCCTGGGGCCGGAACGGACGGTCAACCTGCTCAACGAGCTTTTCAGCGAGTTCGATCGCCTGGCCGCAGCAACCGGTGTCGAAAAGATCAAGACCATCGGCGATGCCTATCTTGCGGTGGCGGGCGTGCCCGCCCGGCACCCCACGCCCGAGAAGGCGGCGGCAGTGTTCGGCTTCGGCGCCATCGCCGCGGCCCGCGAGATCGGCGAACGCCATGGCGTCGTCCTCAAGCTGCGCGCTGGCATGGCCTCGGGATCGGTAACGGCTGGCGTGCTTGGGCGAGCGAAATACGCCTATGATATCTGGGGTGCACCCGTGAACCTTGCCGCGCGCCTGGAAGCGATCGGCAAGCCCGGCTGCATAACCACGACCGCGGAGGTCAGGCAGCGGCTAAACGGCCGCTTCGCGTTTTCCAGCTCCGGCCATGAGGACATCAAAGGCTTCGGCCCGACCGAAATCTGGGACATGCAGTTGCCGAACCGCGATGGAAGCGTGGCTGGCAGCCGGGCGGAGGCGGAAACATGAAGTGCGGCTCGCCGGACCAGCCACGCCTCAAACCATCTTGCGGTACACCAAGAACCCGGACTTCTCCGCCACCTTGTCATAGAGCGCCATCGCCGTCTCATTGGTCTCGTGCGTCTGCCAATAGACGCGCGGCGAACCGGCTGCGCGCGCCGCCTCGTAAACACCCTCGATCAGCGCCCGCCCGACACCCTTGCCGCGCGCCTCTGCATTCGTGAAGAGGTCCTGCAGATAGCAGTTCGGCTGGATCGCTGTCGTGTTGCGGTGATAAAGATAGTGGGTGAGCCCGATCAACCGCCCCTCGCTCTCGGCCACCAGCGCATGAACAGGCTCATAGGCATCAAAGAAACGCGACCAGGTCATGGCAGTGATCGCGGGGTCGAGCGCAGTTTCACCGGAACGGCCGTAAAAGGCGTTATAGCCGTCCCAGAGCGGCAGCCACTGTTCGTAGTCTGTCCGGGCTATCGGGCGGATGCGGAGGTTGTCGGTCATTTTTGGTCCTGTGGTAGATGAGGTGAAGGGGCACTGGCGGCTGGTCATCGCCGCCTGGTCATCGCCGATGTGATCGCCTGAACGTCGGTCATGACCGCGTCGCCCATGAAGACGATGTTTTCCATCGAACGCTCCCCGGCTTCGTGATGGCCGGCCCCGCAGGCATCGCGCACGACGATCGGCACCAGGCCGAGATCGGTCGCATGGCGCACGGTCGGGTCGATGCCGATTTCCGTGGCGATACCGCAGATGGCGAAGGAAGTAAGCCCGAGGTCGCGCAGGATCATGGCGAGCGGCGTGCCCTCGAAGGCGGAAAACGTGATCTTGTCGAGGATCGCCTCGTCGTCACGGGGCGCAAGTTCTGGCACCAGCTCGAAGCCCGGCGTGCCGCGCAGAAACCAGGGGTGCACCGCATCCGGATCGTCTGTCCGCTGCCAGGCCATCGCCTGGCGTAGCTGGAAGGCGCCCATCAGCGGCCTCGGCATCGACAGATGCCGCAGAAAGATCACCGGAAACCCGCCGGCCCGCGCAGCGTCCAGCACCTTCAGCACCTTGGAAAGCACCGCCGGGCCGTTCTTGACCTGATTGGTAATCCCCACCTGCATGTCGTAGACGACGAGCGCCATGCGCTCCGGACGGCAGAAATCCTCAAGCGTCTTTCCAATTTCCAGCTTCGCGGTCATAGCCTCTCCTCGGGGTCGCCTCCTCCGGCGCCCATTCCGCCAACATCTCGCGCCGGGAATGTGGCGCGCGTGTCCCGCAGTTGCAATACGGCGCAATGCGCTTCATGCAACTATTCGGATGGGTGTCTGCAATTGCGGCAACCGACGCGCCGGCCTGTTCCAAGAGCCATTCAAGCCTCATCCTCCCGCCGCGCCTTCTTCATCAAGGCGATCACCTCCTCGTCGCTCGTCTGCTCGAAGTCGCGGTAGTGCAGGCCGACGGCGCGGAAGGCGGCGGGTGTGGCGAGGCAGATGATGCGATCGACGCAGCTGCGCAACTCGTTGAGCTCGCCTTTCGGCGCGACCGGAACCGCCAGCAGCAGGCGGCGCGGCTGTGCCCGGCGCAAGGCCTTGATCGCCGCGCGCACGGTGCCGCCGGTGGCAATGCCGTCATCGACGAGGATCACGTCGCGGTCCTTCGGCGAGAGCGGTTGGCGGTCGCCGAAATAAAGCGCGCGGCGGCGCAGGATTTCGGCGTGCTGGCGCCCGGTCTCCGCCTCCACATAGCCCTTTGCCGGGCGCACGAGCAGGATGGCCTGGCGGTTGAGAACGAGCTCGGGCTCCTCGCCGTCGACGAGTGCGCCAAGTCCGAACTCCGCATGCCCGGGCGCGCCGATCTTGCGCACGATCAGGATATCGAGTGGCGCACCGATGCGAACGGCAATCTCATAGGCGACCGGCACGCCGCCGCGCGGCAGCGCCACCACCAGCGGATCAGCCAGCGTTTCTTCCCCCGCGATCGTCTCGGCGAGCTGCCGTCCGGCGTCCGTCCTGTCTTCGAAGAGCCATGTTCCCGTAAACACCTCACCTCTCCCAGATTGCACCCGTCGCCGCGGGTCGGATCCCATTCAACGCACGAGGAGGCACTTGGTCCCGCAGAAACGGAACAAGAAGACCCGGTCGGGTTCCGCTACGTTTGGCCTTGCATTCAAGGCTCTGTTTCCCGCGCCCCTGCCCAGCCCAAGGACATCTGAGGAGCTGGCATGAAGCCACGCATGAAAGCGGGGGCGATCCACCATCCGTCGGTTGCCCGGGTGCCCTTGTGAACAACCGTGCCAATCCCGACCAATCGGTAAAATTGCAACGGATTTCGCCGGGTTTCGTTAAGGCGCCCTCGCTACCAATTGGCCTCGCATATCTGGCTGAGACGCAAGCCGCCTTTGTTGATTTTAGCACGACAGGCCGTTTCGAAATGAGCTTTCTCCCTGCCATATCGATCATCGCTCTTCTGGCGATGCTCCCGGTCCTTGTTTCGCTGCGGGCCTCGATGATCGAGGGCGGCACGGACTTCGCCACGGCTTGCGCATTTGCAAGCGCGGCGACCCTGTTCATGTTGCTCTCCGAGTTTCCGACGCTGCAGCCGCTGTCGCTGATCGGCCTCGTGTTTCTGGCCGGCGCCTGCCTGCTCGTGCTCTGCGGTTTTCATCATGCGCTCGGCGTGCAAAGACGCACCTCGACAGCCCTCGTCGCAGCAGGGTCCCTGGCAGTCGTCGCGCTGCTGATCGCGGCATTCGGCGCACGGAGCACCACCTTGCATGCGCTCTCCGTCATCGGCATCGTCGCCGCCTTCGTGCTGATCATCGCCGTCTGTTCGCAGCACCGGCGCCAGGCGCCCGGCCCGGTGGAGCGGCTCTGCGTCATCGCTTGCGCGGCAACCGGCTGTTCGACTCTGCTTGCGGTCACCGTGCTTTCGCCAGCCGCCCATGTGGCCGCATCAGTTCCACCTCAACCCGTCAGCTGGGACTTTGCGTGCGCCGTGATGCGCTCCTTTTACCTGCCGGCGCTCTTCCTTGGCGTGATCCTGATGATCCAGAACCGGGTGATCGCCGACCTCAAGACGGCGATCGCGCGTGACGAGTTGACGGGTGCCCTGTCGCGGCGTGCCCTGCTCGATCTTGGCCAGCGGGCGCTTGCCACCAGTCTCGCACGGCAACAGCCGGTGTCCTTCCTGCTGCTCGATCTCGATTACTTCAAGCAGATCAACGATCGTTATGGCCATGCGGTCGGCGACGCCGCGCTCGGCCACTTTGCCGGCACCGTGGCTGCCTGCCTCACCGGCCGCGGCACGCTGGGGCGCATCGGCGGCGAAGAGTTCGGAATCGTCCTGCCCAATCACACGGAAGATAAGGCCTTCACGCTCGCCGAAGAGATCGGCCGCGTGGTGCGCGACACGCCGATCGGCCGCTTCGATCGACCGATCCGGCTGACGGTGAGCATCGGCCTTGCCGAGGCCGTGCCGGGCGACACGATCAGCGACATCATGATCCGCGCCGACATGGCGCTCTACGACGCCAAGGCCGACGGGCGCGACCGCTGCACGATTGCCGGCCGCTTCCAGCCCGATGCCAGCGCGCGGGCGCTCGCTGGTGCAGCCGCGCAACTGCGCGCGGCCGACAGCCGCAGCTTCGAGCCGAGGCTGCTGCGCGATACCGGCTGACCCTGTGGCCTGCCCCTGCGACCCGTCCCCCCTGCGGCTTGTAATGCCGCGTCCTAAACCTATGTGAGCTTGGCCAAGTCATGTCTCCCCGGACCGCAACCGGTTCACCGACACACGCGGCCATTCGAAACGCCAAGGCGACCTCTCACGCGTCTGAGGGACGCGCGCCGCTGCAGGAGGAAAATCATGTTGCGTGCTGTTCGCGCTCTCTTCGTTGCCGGTCTCGCCGCCTTTGCGGCGACCGCCCTGCCCGCGCGCGCCGAAACGGTCGGCGAGGTCGGTGTCGACTGGCTCGGAAACGATATCATGGTCGATGCCGTCACCGACCCGAAGATCAAAGGCGTCACCTGCCACGTCACCTATTTCGACCGCAGCGTCATCGACAGGCTGAAGAACGGCAACTGGTTCGAGGACCCGTCGAACAACTCGATCGCCTGCCGACAGACCGGCCCGATCGAAATCGGCGACATCGATCTCTCCAAGGAAGGCGAGGAAGTGTTTCGCGCCGGGCTTTCGCTCGTCTGGAAGAACCTGCTGGTCACACGGATTTACGACCGCAAGAACGATACGTTGATCTATCTCGCGCATTCACGTGAATTGACCGATGGCTCGGCCAAGATGTCGATCACCACCATTCCGCTCTACGGACAGACGGTAACCTGGCAGAACGGAAAGCCGCAGTAGCAGCGGCCCTGCCGCCTGTATAAGCCTGCAAGGCAATCCGTCATGGAGGTGTGAAGCGCCCGCCCCTTCACGGACGCTTCCGGAACCTCGTCAGAGCGGAACGAGGCGAAGTGTGTGGGAGCACCTCGTCCCGGATCTGCGTGCTCAATAGGACGTCGGCGGGACTATGCCCTGATAGTAGTCGCCATCACCGCCCTGATAACCGCCGAACGGCTGACGTTCACGATAGATCGGGGTCGGCGTAGAGGTTCTGCTGATGCTGCCCGTCGCCATCGTATCGACCGGCGCAGCGTAGTGCTTCGTCATCGGCGTGGTCTTGTGCATGTTCTGCGTTCCGGGAGGATTGTTGGAGTCGATGCCCGGATAATAGCTATCGGCCAAAGCCGGCCCGGCTACCAGCATCGTTACGGAGAACGCGACTAAAAGTTTCCTGACAGAGATTGTCATGAGTTCAACTCCTGTTTGGGGACAGGCACCCGGCCTCCATTCGGGCACCCAGCAACACCGCTAAATTAGTACAAGTATTGCTGCCAGCCACATGACGTTTTGTCACAATGGCATCGCCCAAGCGTGAAGATCATTGCTGAAGTTTAACTTGACCGGAGACTCCCCCAAACTGCCCGAGCAGAGCCGAAACGCAAAGTACCCCGGCGGCGATGCCACCGGGGTACTTGTCAATTCTACCGGCAGTCGAACTCAGGCTGCCTGCGCCAGTTCGTCGGCGATGACCGTGTCGAGGTTGAGGAAGCAGACCATGGTCTTTTCCAATGCGACGATGCCACGGCAGAAGGCGCGCTGTGCTTCCGGAATGATCTCCGGCGCCGGCTGCAGCGCCTCGCTCTTGATCGTCATCATGTCGGAGACCTGCTCGACCAGCAGGCCGACGAGCTTTCCGGCGATGTCGGTGACGATGATCGCCGAGCGTTCCGACGGTTCGGTCATCTTCATGCCGAGGCGCGCTGCCATGTCGATGACCGGGATCACCGCGCCGCGCAGGTTGATGAGGCCGAGCACGTAGGGCGGCGTGTGCGGCATCGGGGTTACCGGCGCCCAGCCGCGGATTTCGCGGATCGCCATGATGTCGATGCAGAATTCCTGGTCGCCGAGATGGAACGATACGATTTCGAGATAGGCGCCGGACTGCTTGATTGCGTTTGTCATGGTCAGAATTCTTCCCAGTTCTCACCGGAGGCCGTCGTCGACGGCACGGAGCCCGGTTTGTTGCCGAATGCGCCCGCCAGCTTGCCCATCAGGGCCTTTGCGGGAGATGGAGTTGGAAACGACGCCATTTTGGCGGTGCCGATCTTGCGCAGCGGCACCGCTTCGCTGGTGCCCTTGGCGGCTGGCCGCTGAACGGTCGAAGCCGGAGATATCTTCGCCTGCACCGGGGCGGCCGTCCTTGCCAATGGCGCTGCCGGCGCCGGCGCCAGGGTGGGCATGACACGCTGCATCGTGTGGCCCTCGCGGAACTGGCCGACGAGGCCAGTGAGGCGCTCGGCGTCCTGCGCCAGCGTATGGCTCGATGCATTGGTCTGCTCGACCATGGCCGCATTCTGCTGCGTCATCTGGTCGAGCTGCCCGACGGCGGTGCTGATCTCGTTGAGACCGGTCGACTGTTCGCGGGCCGCCATGACGATCGAGGTCATGTGTTCGTTGATGCGCGCCACGTCGGTGCCGATCCGGCCAAGCGCCTCGCCCGTCGCCCGGACGAGCTTGACACCGCTGCCGACCTCGTTGCCGGAGCGGCTGACGAGCGCCTTGATATCCTTGGCGGCACCGGCGGCGCGCTGCGCCAGCTCGCGCACCTCCTGCGCGACCACGGCGAAGCCCTTTCCGGCTTCGCCTGCTCGCGCCGCCTCGACGCCGGCGTTCAGCGCCAGAAGGTTGGTCTGGAAGGCGATCTCGTCGATGACGTTGATGATCTTGCCGATCTCGTTCGAAGCACTTTCGATGCGCGCCATGGCGGCGATCGCCTCGCCGACGATACGGCCGGATTCTTCCGCATTGGTGCGCGTCTCGCCGACCATGCGGCTTGCCTCTTCGGCGCGCTGTGTCGCGGTGCGCACCGTCACGGTGATTTCATCGAGTGCCGCCGAAGTCTGTTCCAGCGAAGCGGCCTGCCGCTCGGTGCGGCGCGCCAGATCGTCGGCAGCACTGCGCATCTGCCGGCCGTTGGATTCGATCGAGAGCGCATTTTCCTTGACGCTCGAAAGCACGACACGGAGCCGTTCGACCGTCTGGTTGAAATTCTGGCGGAGCTGATCGAGGTTGCCGTCGAAGGGCCGGTCGATCGCAACGGCGAGATCGCCATCGGCAAGCTGCGTCAGGGCACGGCCGAGATTGTCGATCGCCGCCTGGATGCGGCGCACCGCCTCCTCGCGCTCGTTCTGCTGCTCCTCGCGCTCCTTCTCGATTTCGCGCCGGCTGCGTGCAGCACTCTGTTCGAGCGACTGCTTCTCGATCGCCGACAGGCGGAAGAGATCGACAGAGCGCGCCATGGCGCCGATTTCGTCGCCGCGGTCGAGCGCCTCGACCTTGGCTGCAAGATCACCGTTCTGGATCTGCTGCATGCCATTGCGCAGGTTGAGAATGCCGGCGCGGAGCGTGCTGCCGTGGAACCAGAGCAGATAAAGCAGCGTCGCCATCGCCAGCAGTCCCGCGGCTACCTGAAGCTGGAACGCCTGGTCGGACACCGTGCGCGCCTCGGCAACGCGCGCCTGCACCAATGCGGTCGCGGCTTCGGAAAGTCCGGTCAATGCCGTGGCGACCCGTTCGCCGGCGCCATCGATCGCATCGTCTATCTTGCCGAAGTCGTCGGTCGAAGCCTTGCCTTCGATCAGCATCTTCAGGTCCGTGCCGATCGCCCGGCGCAGTTCCGCGACATCGGCGTCATAGGTCGAAAGCGCATCGGTGCGACCGAGCAGCTGGGCAAGCGCCTTGATATCGGCGGATTTCGTTTCGAGCAGTTTCAGGATGCCGGCAATGCTTGCGGCACGCGCCGGCTGGATTGCTCCCTCGTCGCGATCGATGATGCTGTCCATCGCATTGAGCACGAGATTGGTCGTCGCAAGGCGAATTTCGTCGACGGTCGTCAGGCCGTTCTGCGCCGCGATCGCACCGTGCAATGCGTCATTCGCACGACTGCCCTCATACCAGCCAACCCCGAGCACGGAGCCAAAGCCGACAAAAGCGGCGCCGGCAAGCGTCGCCAGCCGCTGGCTCACGGAAAGATTGCGTTTCAGGGAGGGAGATGTGGCAGTCATAGGGAGTCCATGGTCACGGATCCGCGTGCTGCGGAGTCCTCCTACGATCGATACGGAAAACCGGGGCCGATAAAGCCGGCTGACCTCATGTCATATCGGAGAGCGAACACTCCTCCCGCGTGGAAAAACACTGTCAAACAGACCTTAAACATTCGCTAAGGCGGGCGCCCAATCCCCAGGGAAAACGGCTATTTCAATATTTGCGCATATGCGCTGCAAGCCCTGGTTTTCCAGCACTTGCAGACACAATCGTTCGGGGCTCCGGAACCATTTCCACCATTTTCGGGCGCCCGACTACCGATCCCCGAAGACACTTGGAAAACGGCCCGCCTTCCCCTTGCCCCATGAACTGCTATGATGACGCCATGAACACGAAGACCCAGCGCTCGATCCGCCTTCCCCTTGCCGCAAGCCTTGCGGCCGGGGTCGCTGTTGTCATGCTGCTTGCCTTCCGCGGCTGGATGGAGAACGGCGCCGAGATGTTCCTGGCGCTTGCCCAGTCGGGCCTTTCCTGGTGCTTCTAGAGCGACCACAATCCTGTGACTTGCCCTCTCCTCGGATTTAACCCGAGGACTAACCTTCTCCCGGCATGCGGGGAGAAGGTCGCCGCAGCGGAATGAGCGGCGGTCCGTAACGAGCGAGGTTACTCACCACAACCTGCGGCAATTGTCCCATTTGCGCGCCCCCGGTGAAGGCGGTATCAAGAAGCGATCAACCGGACATGGCCATCGCTGGCCCCAACTAAATCGGTAGCACGCATGAAAACCATCCGCATCGTCCTCTGGGCCGCCGTCGTCGTCATGGCGGGTATCCTGGGCTGGCTGACCTATGAAATGACCCAGTCGAAGCAGCAGGCTGCCTCCGGCCCCTTCGGCGTTCCCTTCACGCTGGTCGCCCAGGACGGCAAGGAAATCACCGAGAAGGCCTTCACCGGCAAACCGACCGCCCTCTTCTTCGGCTTCACCCATTGCCCCGAGGTCTGCCCGACGACGCTGTTCGAGCTGAACGGCTGGCTGGAAAAGGTCGATCCCGAAGGCAACAAGCTGCAGGCCTATTTCATCACCGTCGATCCCGAGCGCGACACGCCGGAAATACTCGGCCAGTACGTTTCCAACGTCTCCAAGCGTATCACCGGCATTTCCGGCCCGGCCGACAAGGTCATGGAAATGGTCAAGGGCTTCCGCGTCTATGCCAAGAAGGTGCCGGTCGACGCGGCCCAGCCGAATGGCGACTACACCATGGACCATACGGCCTCCGTCTTCCTGCTCGACGCCAACGGCCATTTCTCCGGCACGATCGCCTATGAGGAGAACCCGGAAACGGCGGTCAAGAAGCTGGAAAACCTGACCAAGGGCTAAGCCCCTTTTATCGTGACGTGAAGTTGCAAGCGCCGGCCCTGTCCGGCGCTTTGCCTTTGAGGGGCAATCGTGATAGCGCACAGCACACGATTGCCGCCGCCCAGCGCGCCGCCTTTACGGCATGGCTCGATGCGGGACGCGCGGATTGCCAGCCCGAAGGACAGAGCCTTGAGTGAGATCAGACTTTTCGTCACCACCACCGAGAAGCAAGCAGAATCCGTCCTCGACCGCCTGAGCGAGGTCTTCGGCGAAGAGGACTTTGCCATCGGCACGACGGAAGTCGATGAAAAGCGTGACGTCTGGGAAGCCTCGATCTACATGATGATCGCCGACGAGGCGGGCGTGAGCGAACGGCTCACCGAGGCGCTTGCCGCAGATTTCGCCCATCTTCCGATCGAGCGCGAAGTGCTGCCGGATATCGACTGGATCGCCAAGTCGCTGGAAGGCCTGGCGCCGGTGCGCGCCGGCCGCTTCGTCGTGCACGGCTCGCATGACCGAGACAAGGTGAAGACCGGCGAAATCGCCATCGAGATCGACGCCGGCCAGGCCTTCGGCACCGGCCATCACGGCACGACAGCCGGCTGCCTCGAAGTGCTGGCCACCGTCGCGCGGACCCGCACCGTGCGCAACGTGCTCGACCTCGGCACCGGCAGCGGCGTGCTCGCAATCGCCGCCTGGAAGCTGATGCACGTGCCGGTGCTTGCCACCGACATCGACCCGATCGCCACCCGCGTCGCCGAAGAAAACGCCCGGGTGAACGGCGTCGTCACCGGCATGACCTTTGCGACCGCCCCCGGCTTCCACTCCACCGCCTTCAGCGCCAACGGCCCCTTCGATCTCATCATCGCCAATATCCTGGCCCGCCCGCTGATGAAGATGGCGCCGCAGCTCGTCGCCAACCTCGCCCCCGGCGGCTCGGTCATTCTCTCAGGCATTCTCGCCGAACAGCGCTGGAAGGTGCTCGCCCATTACAACGGCCAGCACCTGCGCCACGTCCGCACCATCTGGCGCAACGGCTGGGTGACGATTCATCTGGAGAAGTGAGGCGAACGGGCGCCTGGGACTGCCTTCATTGTTGATGTGACAGCCCCTAATCCGCCTGTCGGCACCTTCTCCCCGCAGGCGGGGCAAAGGGTCATCGCGGCGCTCTTTTGCCCAATCATCACACGCGGCTTGTCGCCAAGCCATGCCGAACTGTGTCCCGGGCCTCCGGCCCGTCCCCTCGCCCCGCCTGCGTGGAGAGGGTTGGGTTGAGGGGTAATCTTCAAAGAAATTCAGCGGTGCCAATGTTTCGACAATGCTCTGTGAAGGCAACGAGCACGGACGGGACGGCAAACGGAGCGTCAAACAACAAACCCGGAAAAACGAAAAGGCCGCCGCGTCTATCATGACGGGCGGCCTTTCGAAACAAAGGCGATGCCAGTGGCATCGCCTGCTGGTTGGCTTGTGGCCAACCATGCCCGCGAGCCTGAGGAGGAGGAGTGCTCGAGCGGGCGTCTACCGTTCCGAAGCTGACCACCCTTGAGGGAGGAGGAGAACAGAGTGACCAACTATTCTCGGAACCGCAGCTTTTTGAACCACCGGATGTTCGTCCGTGTTCGTTGAGGCGGCTTATAAACCATTATTCCGATAGAGAAAGGGATTTCTGAGCATGGGTGCCATGCACTGAGCGCATATGTATGGTAAATGGGCAATTGCTCTCGTATCGCAGCACAACTCCAGCTTTGCACGGAGCGGGGATCAGGCCGCCCCGCAGGATATCGCCTCTTTCCTCCAAAGGGCCATTTCCGCTAACATGACCCATCTTTTCCCGCGGTTTGCCGCTCAATCTACCGGAATTCCCCCATGTTTCAGTCTTTTGAAGTCACCTCCACGCCGCAATTCGGCAAGGAGCGCACCGAAGCCCTGCGCGCGTCCTTCGCAGCTCTCGGCATCGACGGCTTTCTCGTGCCGCGCGCCGACGAGTTCCAGGGTGAATATGTGCCCGCCTCCTCCGAGCGCCTCTCGTGGCTGACGGGCTTCACCGGTTCGGCCGGCGTCGCCCTCATCACCAAGCGTGAAGCCGTCGTCTTCGTCGACGGCCGTTACGTCACCCAGCTGAAGGAGCAGGTCGACGGCTCCGTCTTTACCGGTGGCGACCTCATCGGCGAACCGCCGCATCTCTGGCTGGAGAACCACGGCTCCAAGGGCTTCAAGCTCGGCATCGATCCCTGGGTGCACACCGGCGCGGAGGTGCGCCGGCTGGAAAAGGCGCTCGCGACGCTCGGCGGCTCGCTCGTCTTCCTCGATCACAACCCGCTCGACAAGATCTGGGCGAACCGCCCCGCAGCCCCGCTCGGCAAGGTCACCATCCAGCCGATCGAGCATGCCGGCGAACTGGCCAAGGACAAGATCGCAAGAATCGCTGCGGGCCTTTCCAAGGCCGACGCGAGCACCGTGGTGCTGACGGATCCCTCCTCGGTCGCCTGGGCCTTCAACATCCGCGGGTCCGACGTGCCGCATACGCCGCATCCGCTCGCCCGCGCGATCATCCACGCCGACGGCCGCGCCGAGCTTTTCCTCGACAAGCGCAAGACCGGCATCGAGCAGGAAGCCTATCTCACCCAGATCGCCGAGATCGTCGCACCTTCGACCTTTGACGACCGCCTGCGCGCACTGGGCACCGCCGGTGCCGCAGTCATGCTCGATCCGGACCTCGCCTCCTTCGCCATCTCCGAGCTGATCCGCACCAAGGGCGGCAAGGTGGTCGAAGCGGTCGACCCGGCCCGCCTGCCCCGTGCCCAGAAGAACAAGGCCGAGATCGACGGCTCGACCCGTGCCCACCTGCAGGATGGCGCCGCCATGGTCGAGTTCCTCGCCTGGCTGGACAAGCAGCAGCCCGGCACGGTCACCGAGATCGGCGCCACCAACCAGCTCGAATCTGCCCGCGCCACCGTCGGCGAGCGCATGCAGAACCCGCTGAAGGACATCTCCTTCGACACGATCTCCGGTGCCGGCGCGCATGCGGCGATCATGCACTACCGCGTGACGACCGCTACCGACCAGGCGATCGAAGCGGGCACCATGTTCCTGATCGATTCCGGCGCGCAGTACATCAACGGCACCACCGACATCACCCGCACTGTGGCGATCGGCGCGGTACCTGAGGAACAGAAGCGCTTCTTCACGCTGGTGTTGAAGGGCATGATCGCGATCAGCACGGCTCGCTTCCCCAAGGGGTCGCGCGGCGTGGACCTCGATCCGTTGGCCCGTATCGCGCTCTGGAAGGCAGGCGCCGACTATGCCCACGGCACCGGCCACGGCGTCGGCTCCTATCTCTCGGTGCATGAGGGCCCGCAGCGTATCGCCCGGCTTTCCACGCAGGAGCTTCTGCCCGGCATGATCCTTTCGAACGAGCCCGGCTACTACCGCCCCGGCGCCTTCGGCATCCGCATCGAAAACCTCATCGTGGTGCAGCCGGCAGCAATGGTGGACGGTGGCGACCTGCCGATGCTCGGCTTCGACACGATCACCTATTGCCCGATCGACCGCCGCCTGGTGCTGCCGGCACTGCTGACCGACGAGGAACTCGACTGGCTCAACGCCTATCACGCCGAGACGCGTGAGAAACTCACGCCGCTGCTTGCCAGCGACGACACCCGCGCCTGGCTGAAGGCCGCGACGGAAGCGCTTTCACGCTGAGTCAGGCAGTCACTGCAAAAACGATGACGCCGCGCTCTCTGGGCGCGGCGTTTTGCTTTTCCCATATCGGATGCTGCGAGCCCTACATCACCAGGTGCCGGATCACCATCACCACGACCCAGCCGATAACGAGCATGCGCAGCGTCGAGAGGTTCAGCCCGAGCGCTATGGCAAAGGCGATGAACATGGCGATCGTCACGTCGAGCCCGCCATAGACGAAGGCCGGAGCCACCAGCGTCGTCAGCACGGCCGCCGGAACGGCGTTCAGCGCCGCTTCCAGCCGCGGCGGGATCTGCTTCATCTGGGTGATCAGGATGTAGCCACCGAAGCGCGTCAGGAAGGTCGCGACGGCCGCCGCGATGATCAGGTAGATGAGATTGAGATGTTGCGGGTCCATGCTCAAGCCTCCTTCTCGACAACCGGCGCCGCGGCCTGTCCGCTTGGCGGCAGGATGGCGGCAAGCAAGATGCCCGCGAGCGCGCCGATGCTGACATGCCAGGGCGAGCCGACGAAATGCATGCCGGCAACCGACGCCAGTGCCGAGACGGAAACGATCGGCAGGAAGCGGTCGCGCTTGCGGAAGCCCATGACCAGCCCCATGAAATAGACCGGCAGCAGCACGTCGAGGCCGATCGCCTTGGGATCGCCGATCATCTGCCCGAAGATCGCTCCGACCAGCGTGTTGATGATCCAGGGGACATAGATGACGAGGCCGAAGCCGAGGTACCAGGCAAAGGTGATTGGCAAGCCACGCTCGCCGCGCTTCTCGGTCTCCGCATATTGCGGATCGACCAGCAGGAAGAAGGCAAGGAACTTCTGCCCGAAGGTGAAGTGCCGGACATATTTGGCGATCGAGGCCGAATAGAGCACGTGGCGGAAGTTGACGGCAAAGACCGAGAGCACGACCAGCCAGGGCTGGACGTGATTGCCGAAGAGCTCGATGCCGACCATCTGGCTGGCACCTGCATAGACCGTCGCGCTCATGAACACGGCATCCGCGATGGTAAAGCCGTTGTCCACCGCAAGCGCGCCGAACAGCGCACCGAAGGGCGACGCCGCCAGCATGATGGGAAAGCCGCCGCGGACCCCTTCCCAGAATTCATCTTTTTTCATGGAAACCTCCGCCGGCCGAGGCGATGAGGTGCGCCGAGCGGCCGGTGCCGGACTGATAGGCGCTCACGCCCCCGGCAACAATTCAAATGCGCTGATACAATGATTGAATTTTATGATGCCTGACGGCGGCAGGCTTGAACGAAATGCGCATCGCACGAAAAATCGCTGCGCTTTGCCTGCACAAAGCAGCGGCCCGTGGGGACCGCTGCCCTTGCTTCGCCTGGGCCTCAGGTCTTCGCCTGGCCCTTACTTTTTCGCCTGAAACGTATGTTCGATGCCCGGGAAGCTGCGCGCCTTTACCTCTGCCGCATAGGCCTCGGCCGCCTTGGAGATCGCCGGGGCGAGCTCGGCGAAGTGCTTGACGAAGCGCGGCTTGAAATCGTTGAAGAGGCCGAGCATGTCGTCGGAGACGAGGATCTGGCCGTCGCAGGCGGGTGACGCACCGATGCCGATGGTTGGCGAGCGCAGCTCAGCAGTGATGTCACGGGCGACCGGCTCGACCGTGCCCTCGATGACAATCGCAAAGGCACCGGCATCGTCGATCGCCTTGGCGTCGCGGTGGATTTTTGCCACTTCCTTGTCATTGCGACCAACCGAGCGATAACCGCCTGTCGTGTTGACGAGCTGCGGCATCAGCCCGACATGACCGAGAACCGGAATACCCCGGCTGACGAGAAACTCGACCGTCTCGGCCATCTCCGCGCCACCCTCGAGCTTCACCGCGCTGCAGCCGGTTTCCTTGAGGATGCGCGCGGCACTGCGGAACGCCTGTTCCTTCGATTCCTGATAGGAGCCGAAAGGCATGTCGATGACGACGCAGGCGCGCTCCGAGCCGCGCATGACCGCCTGGCCATGGGCGATCATCATTTCCAGCGTCACGCCGACGGTCGTATCCAGCCCGTAGAGCACCATGCCGACGGAATCGCCGACCAGCAGGAAATCCACATGCGGATCGAGCAACCGGGCAATCGGCGTCGTGTAGGCGGTAAGGCTGACGATCGGGCGATCGCCCTTCAGCGCTTCGATGTTGGCGGGGCTGAGCCGGCGCTTGGCGGTTTGCACGCTCATGTCAGGCAACCTTTGCAAAATGCGCGGATTTCGGGGCGATCACGCGATTGTCGAGTAGTTTGGTCGTGCCGAAGCGCACAAAGAGCAGCAGCAGCACCGGACGGTCGCCGATCGTTTCGATCGTCTCCAGCGTCTCCGGATCCCTGACGGCAACGACTTCCGGCTTGGCCAAGGGTTCGCTGGCCAGAAACGCGGCAACCGCCTTTTCGAGTGCCGCGACGTCGCTGACGCCGGAGGCAACCAGCCGTTCTGCCTCTTCCAGCGCCTTCGGCACGATCGCCGCGGCGCGGCGCTCTTCGGGCGTCAGGTAAACATTGCGCGACGAGCAGGCGAGCCCATCGGCCTCGCGCACCGTCGGCACGCCGATGACGGTCACCGGCTGGGCGAGGTCTTCCACCATGCGGCGGATGATCTGCAATTGCTGGAAATCCTTCTCGCCGAAATAGGCGCGGTCCGGCTGGACGATATTGAAGAGCTTGGTGACCACCGTGGCGACACCGGCGAAATGGCCGGGGCGGACCGACCCTTCAAGCTCGCTGCCGAGTGTCGGCACGTCGACCACCGTTTCCATCGGCCGCGGATACATGTCGTCAACCCCGGGCGCGAAGAGATAGTCGACGCTGCCCGTTTCCAGCATCGCCTGGTCGCGGGCGAGATCGCGCGGATACTTGGAGAGATCTTCGTTTGCGCCGAACTGCAACGGATTGACGAAGATGCTGGCGACGACGATGTCGTTTTCCTCGCGCGCGCGGCGCATCAGTTCCATATGGCCGACATGCAGGTAGCCCATGGTCGGCACCAGGCCGACCGACTTGCCTGCGCGGCGATGTTCCGCAAGCGCAAAGCGCAGTTCGGCGATGGTGGTGAAAGTCTTCATCTCCGGACCCTCCAATCCGCGAACGCCCGACCCGAAAGGGTAGCGGCGCCCTGCCCTGCGACAAGCGGCAAGCCTGCTGCGTCAGTGGGCATCAGCACAAATTTCGGCTGCAATCCTCTATCTTGTGCAGCGCAAAAAAACAATTGGATTGATGACAGCTTCGTGACGCCGTGCCGCGCTTGACTTCCATCGACAGCCTGTCACGGTTGGCCCTCGACGCGACTGCAACTCACGCTGGAGAAAGAGATGAAGACCTGCCTGCGCGCCCTTGGGATCCTGCTGCCGGCGCTCGCCTTCGCCGGTGCGGCCGAAGCCAAGATTCCGCTCGTCAACGCCACCTGCCCCGGCAAGATCGAGGTTCACGCCGATGAAGGCGGGCCGGTCTACATCAACGGCAAGGAAGCCAAGCTCAAGATATTCAACGACAACTACTACGAAGCGCATGGCGCTGGCGTTACCATCTCCTTGAGCATCAATCCCGATGGATCACCAAGCGTCTCCTACACCGGCAAAGGCGGTGCCAACGGCGTCTGCACGCTGAACTAGGGCGCACGAACCCGACGGCGACCGAGAACGGCTACGACCCGGATCGAAAATCCGACCGCACCGAAAGCGGCAAAGGGCGTTGACCGTCCCGGCGCTCGGACGTGTTCGCACTTGCGTAAAGCCTTGCCAACGGTGGCGAGCGGCAACGAAGCCGCGCGACTGTCCCGTGATCAGCCCCGCGGCGCTGCACTCGGGTCTGTGCGGATCGCGTCGAGAACCCATTCGCGAAAGGCTGCGATCTTAGGCTGTGCGGCGTTCGCCTCGGGATAGACGAGATAGTAGGCGAAAGCCTCGATATGCGTTTCTTCGGCCAGTTGGAGCAGCCGCCCCGCTTCGATGTCCGGCACCACCATCGCTGCTGGCAGCAGGCCCGCCCCAAGCCCCGCGATCACGCCCTGCAACAGAAGGCCGGTGTCATCGAAAGAAGGCCCGAGCGGCAGCACCGTTTCTGCGAGATTCTGCGCCTGCAGCCAGAGGCTCCACCCTTTCCGGTCGGCGTCCTGCACCTTCGGCCAGGAGGCCAAATCCGCGGGACTCGTCGGCAGTCCCAGGCGCTCGACCAATGCCCTTGCAGCAACAGGCACCATCTCGACCGAAAGCACGTGATCGCTGCGCAGCCCCGGATAGCGGCCATGACCATGGCGAAAGGCGACGTCGATGCCGCTGCGCGAAAAGTCGACCAGCGCGTTGCTGGTGACGATCTGCAGGTCGATCTCGGGATGGACATCGCGAAACGACGCCATGCGCGGAACGAGCCAAGCGGACGCGAAGAACGACGTGGCGCTGACCGTGAGCACGCCGTTGTCGGCCGAATTGGCGACACGCTTCGATGCCTCGGTGATCTGACGGAAAGCGTTGCGCACCGGCGGCAGGTAATCCCGCCCCGCATCCGTCAGGAAGATGCCGCGATTCACCCGAACGAATAGCCTGACGCCGAGATGCTGTTCCAGCACCTTCAACATCTGGCTGACTGCGCCCGGCGTCACGCACAGCTCTTCGGCCGCAGCCTTCACCGAGAGGTGGCGGGCAGCAGCCTCGAAGGCGCGCAGTGCGTTCAGGGGTGGGAGCTTCGAATCCATAATTTAGAAATTCTAACCTGAATCCCGCATTATTTATGGTTTGTCCCTGCCAAAATAACCGGAATATAAGGCTTCATGCAACCGGTCTCATCGCACAGGCGCCCGGAAATTGAGTGAGGAATTATAATGCTAATGTCAGAAAGCAGTCTCGATCCCACCGTGCCGGGAGGATCAACCGCGATGACGGCCGACACCACTGGGCTTGCCTATCTTGGGCTGACGGAGATCGGAGCCTTGATCCGCGATCGGGCTCTCACCTCGCGAGACGTGGTCGAGGCCCAGCTTCGGCGTATTGCGGCACTCGACAAGGAGCTCAAGAGCTACGTCCTCGTGCTTGAGGATTCGGCCCGGGTTCAAGCCGACGAGGCTGACAGCGAAATTGCAGCAGGACGGTATCGCGGCCCGCTCCATGGCGTGCCGATTGCCGTCAAGGATCTGTTCTGGCTGAAGGGCGAGCCGACTGCGGCGGGCACCACGGTCCACCGGACCTTCGTGCCGGACGAAGACGCAACGGTGGTGCGGCGTCTACGCGAAGCCGGCGCGGTGCTGATCGGCAAGACGCAGTTGTCCGAAGGCGCCTATTCCGACCACCACCCCTCGGTGACGCCGCCGCGGAACCCCTGGGATGGCGATTACTGGCCGGGCATCTCCTCGAGCGGCTCAGGCGTGGCAACGGCGGCGGGGCTTTGCTACGGCGCGCTAGCCTCCGACACCGGCGGCTCCATC
>NZ_JAEPRP010000049.1:0-5139 GCF_016652895.1 Ensifer sp. SSB1 | reverse complement strand
CCATCCGCTGGCCGTCGGCGGCAACCGGCGTGACCGGCCTGAAGCCCAGCTGGGGTCGCATCAGCCGACACGGCAGCTTCGCCCTCGCCCCCTCGCTCGATCATGTGGGCACCATGGCGCGCAGCACCGTCGATGCGGCTGCCATGCTCGCCGCAATTGCCGGCTCCGACCCGCGCGACCCGACCGCGCTCCTCGATCCGGTCCCGGATTACTCCGCTGCCGCCAGGATCGGTGGACAAGGACTGCGGATCGGTATCGACCCCGCCTGGAACAGTGCCGATGTCGATCCGCAAACACGGGCCGCGCTGGCTGCGGCACTCGCCGTGTTTGCCGATCTGGGCGCCGAGATCGTCGAAGTCCGGTTTCCCGATGTCACCCGAATCGTCGCCGACTGGGTGCCCAATTGTGCGATCGAGGCAGCCGTTGCCCATGAGGCAAGCTTTGCCGCGCACAGGCATCAGTATGGTCCGGTTCTGGCCGGCGTCATCGAAGCCGGACAGAACCTCACCGGCACCGACTATCAGAAGATCCTGCTCAGGCGCGCGGCGTTTCGCGGCGAGGTCGATGCGCTGTTTTCGTCGATCGACCTGCTGCTGACGCCGGTTCAGCCCTTTGCGCCACTGACGCTGAAAACCGTCGCGACGCTTGGCGAGCAACCGGAGCTGATTACCATGCTGCAGCGCTACACCTGCCCGTTCGACATGAGCGGGCACCCGACGCTCACCTTGCCCGGCGGATTCAGCGACGCCGGCATGCCGATCGGGCTGCAGCTTGTGGCCGGGCACCATAAGGAGGCGACCCTCGTGCGCGGCGGCGCCGCCTTTCAGGCCGCCACATTCTGGCACCACAGACATCCGGGGATTTGAAATGCAGCCTCATGCGCGAAACGACAGCGTCTTCTATGGCTGGGCGGTGGTCGCTGCCGCCTTCAGCATCACCTTCGTGGGCTTCGGCAGCGCCTATACCTTCAGCGCCTTTGTCGAGCCGCTGCAGCGCGATCTCGGCGCCTCGCGCGGCTCGGTGGCGCTCGTCTTCTCACTCGCAGGCTTCCTCTATTTCGGGCTCGGCATCGTCTCAGGCCCGCTTGCCGACCGCTTTGGCGCGCGGCGGCTTGCCATGCTCGGCATGCTCTTCGTCGGCATCGGCCTTGCCCTTGCCAGCCAGGCTCGCAGCATCGTCGAGGTCTACGCCGCCTACAGCATCGGCATCGGTCTTGGTGTCGGCCTCGCCTATGTGCCGGCGATTGGCACGGTGCAGCGCTGGTTCGTGGCGCGCCGCGGCCTTGCGTCCGGCCTTGCGGTGAGCGGCATCGGCGTCGGAACCCTGGTCATGCCGCCAGTCGCCACCTGGCTGATCGCTTGCCTCGGCTGGCGAGACGCCTATCTCGTCCTCGGCTTGCTCGCAGCCCTGGTCGGCGTCGCTATGTCCGCCCTGCTCGTCAACGATCCGCGCGACCGCGGCACCGGTCCCGACGGGACCACCGTCGACACGCGTGCCACGGCAAAACCCGCCTCGGGAGCGACGGTCGCCGAGGCCGTCCGAACCTCGCAGTTCATCGGCCTTTACGCCGCCTGCCTGCTCGCAGCCTTCGGCGTCTTCGTCCCCTTCGTGCATCTGGTGCCCTATGCACTCGACCACGGCCTGGATCAGGCTTCCGCAGTCCTCCTGCTCGGCACCATCGGCATCGGCAGCACGCTCGGGCGCTTCCTGCTCGGCAGCCTCGCCGACCGCATGGGGCGACAGGTCTTCCTCGTCGCCATGTTTGCCGGCATGGCCGCCTCGCTCTTTATCTGGGCCTTTGCAGGCAGCTTCTGGCCGCTCGCCATCTTCGCGCTGGTCTTCGGGGTCTTCTACGGCGGCTGGGTCGCCATCCTACCGGCCGTGGTCATGGACTATTTCGGCGGGCGCCATGTCAGCGGCATCATCGGCGCGCTCTACACCAGCGTCGCGATCGGCACGCTCATCGGCCCAAGCGCCGCCGGTTTCGCCTTCGATTTCAGCCACAGCTATACACTGCCTATCCTCGCGGGAGCCGCAGCCAACATCCTCGCCGCAATCGTCGCGATCGCGACCGTGCGCGCACCGAGACACGCGATCGTTGCAAGCTGACCGGAGTTCGCATCAGGCACCACCGGCGAGAAGCGCGACGATCGCATCGGTCTGCAACACATCTCGCCGGCGGCCTTGGTCGGCTCGTCCTTGAAAACCTCCGGTTGCGCCCCACATCAGCCCGGTTCAAAAAAATCTTTGAGCCGATGTCGGGATCGTCGACCGGCATTCGTCCTTAGGACAGTTCCAGGAGAGCCATGAGACGGCTCTCCCCCGGAATTGAGCAATTTCCAGGAATTGGGTTCTTTCACGGATGGCGTGAAATGACCCGAAGCGTAAAACACAAATCCATACCAAGGAGCATTTCATGCGCATGATTTTCGTAAACCTGCCGGTCAAGGATCTGAAGGCTTCGCGTGCATTCTTCGCCGCGCTCGGCTTCACCTTCAACGAGCAGTTCTCCGACGACACGGCCGCTTGCACCGTGATCTCGGACAATATTTTCGTCATGCTTTTGACCGAGCCGAAGTTCCGCGACTTCATCACCGGCGAGATCAGCGACGCAAGGAAAGGCACCGAGGTCATCACCGCCCTTTCTGCGGCGAGCCGCGCCGAATGCGACGACATGCTGGCCAAGGCGCTTGCCGCCGGTGCCAAGCCGTGGAAGCCGGCGCTCGACTACGGCTTCATGTACGGCATCTCCTTCCAGGACCTCGACGGCCACGTCTGGGAGTTCATGTGGATGGACCAGGAAGCAGCCCAGCAGCAGGCCTCCTGATCCCAGGCAGCGCCCCGAACCTTGCGCCTGCCGCCGAAAGCGGCGGGCGTTTTTGTGTGATGGAATGATCGCAGTGCCGGCCAAAGCTTCCGGTCGGCGCCCGATTTGAGAAGAAAGCGGCCGGTAAATCCGATAGTTGGGACGGGATACGAATGGCGAGCGCCGCGCAGCTTCGCTTGCAGCATTGAGAATGAGGAATCCCATGTCCACGAAGGTCGAAGCCAAGCACTGGTCCAAGGTCGAGCTTTTGCACGAGACCGTGCGCAACCCGAACATCCATGTGCACGGCACCAACAGCTACTACAGCAACGCCTGGACCGGATCCTTCGAGGAGAGCGTCGTTCGTTACCTCTATGGTGACGACTACAGCCTCAAGGCCTGGGAGCCGCAATGGCCGATCGACCAGCTGCGGATCGGCGACTATGTCGCGATTGGCGCCGAGGCCGTGATCCTCATGGGCGGCAACCACACCCATCGCACCGATTGGGTGAGCCTCTATCCCTTCCTCGACGTGATCGGCGAAGCCTATATCGGCAAGGGCGACACCATCATCGGCGACGGCGCCTGGATCGGCATGCGCGCCATGATCATGCCGGGCGTCACCCTTGGTGAAGGCGCCGTCGTCGCATCGGGCGCCATCGTGACGAAGGATGTGGCGCCCTATACCATCGTTGCCGGAAACCCTGCTCGCCCCGTCCGCCAGCGTTTCCCCGCGGCCGATGTCGAGACGCTGCTCGCACTCGGCATCTACCGGTGGGACAAGCCGAAATTCGATGCGCTGCGTCGCTTCATCTGCGCCGACGATATCGCCGCCCTGAAGGCTGCGTCAGAAGCCTACGATACCAAGCGGGCCTGACGACAACACGGATCGGCGGGATCACCCGCCGATCAGCACCAGCCACTCGTCTTCGTCCATGGTCTGGACGCCGAGTTCGCGGGCCTTGTCGAGCTTGGAGCCGGCGCCGGGGCCTGCAACGACGATGTCGGTCTTTTTCGATACCGAACCTGCCACCTTGGCGCCCAGGCTTTCGGCCTTGGCCTTGGCCTCGTCGCGCGTCATCTTTTCGAGCGAGCCGGTGAAGACCACCGTTTTGCCTGCAACCGGGCTGTCGCTCGCGACCGGCGCTTCCGCCGCCTCCGGCGTTACCTCGGAGAGCAGCCGGGTGACCACCTCGAGGTTGCGCGGTTCCTTGTAGAACTCGACGATGGCACGGGCGACGACCTCGCCGATGCCGTCGATGCTGTTCAGCTCGTTCCAGGCGTCACCGGTGAAGGTCGAAGCCTCGCTCATCGCCGTGCCGAAATGCTCGTAGTTGCCGTAGGAACGCGCCAGCAGCTTCGCCGTCGTCTCGCCCACATGGCGGATGCCGAGCGCGTAGATGAAGCGGTGAAGTGCGATGGAGCGGCGCGTATTGATCGCGTCATAGAGCTTGCGCACGCTGACGCGGCCGAAGCCGTCGATGTTCTCAAGCTTGGTGAGCGACGACGCCTCCTGGCGCCTCTCCAGCGTGAAGATATCCGGCGCCGTGCGGATCGAAAGCGTCGGGTCCTCGCTTTCGAAGAAGAACTCGATCTGCTTGGAGCCGAGGCCCTCGATGTCATAGGCATTGCGCGAAACGAAATGCTTCAGGTGCTCGACCGCCTGGGCGCGGCAGACGAAGCCGCCGGTGCAGCGGCGTACCGCATCCACCTTGCCGGTCTTCTCGTTGATGTCGCGCACCGCATGGCTGCCGCAGACGGGGCATGTGGTCGGGAAACGATAGGGCTCGGAGCCTTCCTTGCGCTCGTCCATCACGACATCGACGATCTGCGGGATGACGTCGCCGGCACGCTGGACGATCACCATGTCGCCGATGCGGATGTCCCTGCCCTCGCGGATCGGCTCGCCCGAATTGCCGAGACCCTTGATGTAATCCTCGTTGTGCAGCGTCGCATTGGTGACGACGACGCCGCCGACCGTGATCGGCTCGAGCCGTGCCACCGGCGTCAGCGCGCCGGTGCGGCCGACCTGGATGTCGATCGCCGTCAGCCGGGTAAAGGCCTGCTCGGCCGGAAACTTGTGCGCCGTCGCCCAGCGCGGCGAGCGCGAGCGGAAGCCGAGGCGCGCCTGCAGGTCGAGCCGGTCGACCTTGTAGACGACGCCATCGATGTCGTAGTCGAGATCCGGCCGTTCCCGCTCGATGTGGTGGTAATGCTCGAGCAGCGCATCAGCCGAGGAGAGGCGCTGCATCAGCGGATTGACCGGGAAGCCCCAGCTCTTGAACACCTCGACCATGCCCATCTGCGTGTCCGCCGGCATTTCCGAGATCTCG